>CALCHA010000317.1 GCA_937901265.1 uncultured Phycisphaerales bacterium | reverse complement strand
TGCACACGGCTTTTTAACGCGGAGAAACGGAGGAAACGGAGGCACGCGGAGAGGCGGCTCAGGCTCGGTAAACCCCTCCGTCAGCGATTCCAACTTCAACTTACAACTTCCACAGAATCCCCCCCACGTCCTCCGCGTCCCTCCGTTCCTCCACTCCTCCGCGTTAAAACCTGAGTTGCACCCGCAAAGGCCAAACGATTCTTTGTCACATGTGCCCTCCTTCCACTCCCCTCCCAGAAAGTCCCCAGCCCGTTCGGCGCATGTTCAGTTGCGCAACCCCCCCTCCTGCCCTATCATCCGCCCGACCCACAAGGAGCCCCTCATGCCCACCCTCCCTCTTGACCGACTCCTCAACACCGACTGCATCGCCGGCATGAACGCCCTCCCCGAAGCCTCCATCGACCTCGCCTTCGCCGATCCCCCCTTCAACATCGGCTACGACTACGACGTCTACGAAGACAAGAAAGCCGCCGACGATTACCTCGCCTGGACCCGCCAATGGGGCACTGCCCTCACCCGCGTCCTCAAACCCGATGGCACTTTCTGGCTGGCCATCGGCGACGACTTCGCCGCGGAACTCAAAATCCTCTTCCAACGCACCCTCGGCCTCACCTGCCGCTCCTGGGTCATCTGGTATTATACCTTCGGCGTCAACTGCAAATTCAAGTTCTCCCGCTCCCACACCCACCTCTTCCACTTCGTCAAAAACCCCAAGGCCTTCACCTTCAACGCCGACGCCATCCGCGTTCCCTCCGCCCGCCAGCTCGTCTACGCCGACGCCCGCGCCAACGCCAAGGGCCGCCTCCCCGACGACACCTGGGTCCTCCGCCCCCAGGACCTCCCCGAAGGCTTCGCCCCCGAAGACTCCACCTGGTACTACCCCCGCGTCTGTGGCACCTTCAAAGAACGCGCCGGCTTCCACGGCTGCCAAATGCCTGAACAACTCCTCGCCCGCATCCTCAACGTCTCCTCCAACCCCGGCGACACCGTGCTTGACCCCTTCGCCGGCTCGGGCTCCACCCTCATCACCGCCAAAAAGCTCAACCGCCATTTCCTGGGCTTCGAACTCTCCCCCAACTACGCCACCCTCCTGCAACAACGCCTCGACGCCACCACCCCCACCACGCCCCTCTCCGGCCCCGCCGAACCTCAACGCTCCGCCCCCACCACCGCGAACGGCAAAGTCCGCCTGGGCACCCAACCCGTCAAACACTACAAACCCCGCAAAAAACGCAGCATCTCCGCCGACTGACCCGCCCGCCTCTCGATTGACGCCCCCTTGCCACAACTATCCGCCGACACGCAGCACCTCATCGCCGCGACGAGTCGGCGTCCGCTCCTGCCCGCCATCATCCACCCCATCCCGCCCGACGCTGTACAGCACAAACCCCGCCCCCTCGCGCCGATACACCAGCGGGCCGCTCCCTAACGGATCCATGGGCACCGCGGACAGAATCGCGGGCATCATCTCCGCAAGCCGTTCCGGGTACGCCCCGTGCGCCTCGTGATACAACCGCAACGCCAGTGCCCCGCGAGCCATGGCCAGTTCCGCCAGGACTTCCCGCTGGCGGAAATAGGGCTGGTCGAAGGTAAGATCCTCGCGCACCGCACGTGCTGCCCATTGCCACCACGGCCCTTTGCGACCGTCCGCCTTTTGCAGGGGAATATTCGGCAGCGGCGATGGTGCCGCCACCACCTCGTCATACCACTGGTTCACCTGCCGTGCATACGCCGCATAGGGCACCGGCCACAGCGCGCGGGCGATCGGCCTGAGCCGTGGATCCCCCGCCAACACAACATCGTTCTGAGCCTCCACCAGCGCCCGCCCTTGAAACCCGCGGCGGGCAATCGCCTGGACCTGGTCCAGATCGACAAACCTCGACCAATCCTCAAGATAATGCATGCTGTCCACGCCTAAATGAAGGTGGTCCACCTCCTCAAACAGCGCCCTCGCATCCGCCGCCGGCATGGTGGGCGATGCCGTGACGATCGCCCGCAGCGCTGCGACCTCGACGCTATACGTAGCGAACACATCTTCAAACGACCAACCCTGATGAAGCAATGTGCCAAAGTGCAGAAGGTCGCGCACATCATCGCCAAACCCTTTCCAATCCCCTTCCCCAGCACGCATCTGCGCGCGCGCCACGATCGGCGCTTCGATCCGCCAATACATCGGCCGTACTTCCGCAAGTTCCCCCGGCGCCAACCCCGCCATCTCCCCGTGTGGCCCCACCGCCGGCACAAAATACCGCGGCTTCGCCACCGCCTCATGAAACGCCGCCAGCCCCGCTGCCGAGTCCTCCACCCACCTTGCCCCATCGGGATGCTCCGCCGCCTTCCATGGTTGACGTGCCAACAACCACCGCTCATCTTCCAGCTTCTGACGGTCCGCCTCGGGCAGCCCCAACTTGTTTTTCCACGCCCATACGAACATCCCATAGCTCGGCTGCATCATCGGCACAGCCTTCTCGTGCTCCAGTCCCAAGGCCTGGCGAGGCCCCGTTTCCCCGGGATATTCGCTCAGCTCCAGCAACCCCACCGCCGCGTTGTTCTCCCGCGTCACCCCCGCGCCATACTTCTCATTGATCCAGCGCAAATAATCCGGATAGCCAGTCGCATCGACCATCGTCACGCGCGTCGTGTCCACTCCCACCGGCACCCGCCGCCACCAGCGCACCAACCCCATGTCCAGCGCCAGCAGCACCGCCGCCCCGCCATACACCACCACCCGCCACTTTGCCTTGCGTGTCCTGGGCACGAGCCGCCGCACCAGCCGATTAACGATTCCCATCGGGCACCTCCATCATCCGCCAATCGCTGCGCCACTCTCCGCGCCCCTCCATCCGCACCAGCCGCGGCTCGACTCCGGCCGGCATTTCCACGCCTTCTCCCTGTCGCGTCCCCGCGATCACCGCTCCGCCAGCGCCCGGCAACGACCCGGTCGCCGCCCCCCAGAATGCCCCCGCCAAACCGATGGCCACATATACCCCCGCCGCCACGCTCATCCCCATCAGCCCCGCCCAGCCCCGCTCCCTCCACGTGAGCTGCTCCCCGCCAATTCCCTCCAGCCGCCCGCGCAGGGTCTCCGCCAAAGCCTGCGGCCGCAGCCGCTCCAGCTCTCCCTCCACCCGCTTGATCGCATCCTCATCCACGACGCACCTCCGTCTCCCCCAGCACCCCCGCCAGTTTCTCGAGTCCATACCGATACCGCCCCGCCACCGTGTTCGCCCCCTCCCCCACCACCGCCGCGATTTCCCCAAACGTCAGCCCGCCCCAGATTTTCAGCACGACCACCTCCCGCTGTTCCGCCGGCAATGCCGCCAGCGCTTGCTCTATCTCCTCGCGCCGCGCCGCGTCGGCCGCACCCCCCTCCTCAAACCACGCCCGCCCCTCCATCGCCGCCATTTCCCGCCGCCGCCGCCGCTGCTCGCCGCGCCGATGGTCCAGCGCCGCGCTGCGTCTCGCGGCAAACAGCATTCCGGCACTCCTGGCCCGCCCCCGCGCCTTCCAGAACCCCACACAGCCCTCCTGGACCACATCCTCCGCC
>CALCHA010000316.1 GCA_937901265.1 uncultured Phycisphaerales bacterium | reverse complement strand
CCTCATCATCCCCTCGCGGTTTTTCAGCCCCATGACCAAAAAGTTCGGCGGCAAAAGCGGCAACGGGATCGTCGGCAAAACCATCCGCGTCACCGGCGACATCCAGCTCCTCAACGACAAACCCACCCTCACCCTCGCCTCCACCACCCAGATCGACGAGGCGAACTGACCCCCCTTGGCGCAGGGCCCCCACCGCTCCCCCGGGCCCCGCCGGTCATCCCCTTGCCGCCGCCCGCACGCCGATCTCCGCCAGCTCCATGTCCACCTCTTCCGGCAAGCCGCTCACACCGACCGCCCCCACCACCTCCCCCGCCACGATCACCGGCACCCCGCCGCCCCAGCCGACGAACCGCCGATCCCCAAAGTAAGCCATGTCAAAGCCCTTCACCGGATCGCGAGACTCCTGCCCGAGCTGCCGCGTCGGCTTGCCCTCCCGTGCCGCGGTAAACGCCTTGTTGGTGGCGATCGTCACCGCCGCCACCGCCGCCCCATCGAGCCGCTGCAGCGCGATCAGCTCCCCCGCCTTGTCGGCCACGGCGATCACGCCGGCGAGCTTCCGCCGCTCCATCTCCCCCGCAATCGCCGCGATGGCCTGACGTGCCTCGAGAATCCCCAGGGTCCGGTACTGAATCACAGGCCTCTCCTTGCAAAGTTCCCCCAGCCACAACGCAGACGCCTCGCGCCTCTTGCCTGACGCCCAGATCCTCCATAAGAACATCAATACGGGATATCGTCATCACCCAGCGCTCCTTCGGGGCCCTGCGCATCGTCCCCCTCGGGCGATTGCTTCCGCCACGGTGCCCCATCTTTCACGCGGGGGAAGTCGATGTCGTCCGGCAGCCGCGACACGGGGTAGGAAAGCCCGAAGCCCTCCGCGATCGCCGCCTCTTCAGCGCGCTCCTCGGCAAAGCCCGCCTCGGGGTCGTAGCCGATGCCTTGATCCCGCTGTGCCTCCGCTTCTTCCATCTGTCGCTGCTCCCGTTCCCACGCGGCCTGGCGTTCCGCGACTTCCCGCTTTTCCCGCGCCGCTTCCTCGGGATGTTCCTGCTCCCACGTTTCGTTGAACGCCTGGCACTCCGCCGCCTCCTCCGCGCGGCTCATCCCGAAGGCCGCCTTGTACTGATCCTCGGTCATCTCATCAATTTCTTCCTGCGAATACTCATCCTCATACCGGCCGCTGGCCTCGGTGCTGCCGCACATCGGGCAGTGGCAGTTGGAGCTCTTGTAGTTGCCGTCGGGCGGTGCCCAGCGGTGACCGCAGTGGGCGCATTCCCAGCGGCTCTCCACCGGAAAAATATCGAATTCAAAGCCGCGGCCACCGCAGATCGTACAGGGGCACGCCCACATCCCCTCCTTGTCCAGCCAGCGCATCTCCACGGCCTCAAACCGCGGGCCGAACTCCCCGCAATGCAGACAGCCGCACAACGCCTCCAGATCCCCCTCCGGTGGCCCCATCGGATCCTCCCGCACCTCCGCCGGCAACGCCCGCCACTGCGCCACCTGGATCGCCCGGCAGGTCTCGCGCCCGGCAAAAACCTTCGGCTCCCCATTCCGCTCCAGCAGCGGTGCCTCATACCCGCAATAGACGCACGCGCCCGCCTCCACCCCATAAAACCCCGCGCAATGCGTGCAGCGATAAAACCCGTCGCTCATCCTGCATCTCCCTTCAAAATCTGTACCACCCTACCGCCCCTGTGCCCCTCGCGAAAACGAAATTTCGCACGCTTGCCTGGCCCAGTCACGGCCCGCCCGCCACTTTCATAGTTGACAGGCCGCCTGTCAAACACGTGACAGACGCCGCACGCCCGAAAAGGTATCATGCAGTTTCACGCATCCGTTTCAACGTCGTCTTTCAGGGGCGACAGTTGACCCATTCCCCTCGTCATGGCAACCCGGCCGGAGAACCACGATGACTCTCACCACCACCCGATCGCTGTTCGCCGCCGCCCTCTGCGCCCTGTTTTCGACGCACCTCCTCGCTCAGAACACCGCCCCCGCGCCCAAGCCCAGCGACCGCTGCGTGGCCACCAACGGCAACG
>CALCHA010000315.1 GCA_937901265.1 uncultured Phycisphaerales bacterium | reverse complement strand
CACTGTGGCGGCGGGCTCGGGTCCCAGCAGATACGCCGGCTCGGCCACTTTCTGACCGCGAATTTCCAGCCGTGCCACCCCCACCCGTGGATCGGCGGGGTAGTTGCGCACAAACCCTTCCAGGTTGGACCGCGCCATGTCGGCCTGATGCAGATGAAAAATTTCAATCTGCGAGAGCGCGAACTCGGCATTGCGGCGATAGGCGCTGTAGGGGGACACGCGCAGCAACTCGCGCAACGCGTCGGCCGCCTGGGCATAGGCTTTTTCTTCGTTCAGGTCGCGCGCCATGGCCACGTACAGGCTGGCGTAGGCGAAGCGGGCATCGTCCGCCGGGGCCGCGTGGGGGTCGCGCCACAGGGGCGGCAGCAGCTTCAGGATGCGCTGGTAATCGGCGGCGGTGCGCTCTCCCGCCGGTTTCGCCTGCAGCGCCTGGTGCAGCGCGTGCGCCTGTTGGAGCACCGCATCCCCGGAAGGCGCGGAATTCTGCCCGGGCGCCGCCCTCCACAGCAGGAGCGGAACCAGGAACAGGATCAGCCGAAGGCTTCGGCGCTGGGATCTCGCGCGCAACAACTTGCTTTCATTGTGTGCGAGCGCCGCGCGTCCCGGCAACCGCTTTTTACCCGGGACGGTTGATGGATCGGATGCGCCGCCTTTTCAACGCGCGCCCACCGCGCGCCGGATCGCGTCCATCCGCGGCGCCGCCAGATCGCGCGCCCGCTCCGCGCCCCGCTGCAGCACCGCCTCCAGCGCGCTGCCGTCCGCCATCCATTGCTCATACCGCGTCCGCGCTTCCCCCAGCACCGTCTCCAGCGCCTCGAACAGCGCCTGCTTGGCCGCCGCCCATCCGGTGCCGCCCGCGCGCAGTTTCTCCGCCAAGCCCGCGGCCGCCTCCCGCCCCACCAGATGCCGATAGAGCAAAAACACCGGCGCCGCCTCCGGATCCTTGGGCGCCTCCACCGGCGTCGAGTCGGTGGCGATGCGCATCACCAGCTTGCGCAGCCGCCCGCTGTCGAGAAACAGCGGCAGCGTGTTGTCGTAGCTCTTGCTCATCTTGCGCCCGTCCAGGCCGGGAATGGTCTCCACTTCCTCCTGGATCACCGCCTCCGGTACGGTCAGCAGCTCGCCGTAGACGTGGTTGAACCGCTGCGCAATGTCGCGGCATATCTCCACATGCTGTTTCTGGTCGCGCCCCACCGGCACCACCTGCGCCCCGAACGCCAGAATGTCGGCCGCCATCAGCACCGGATAGGTGTACACCCCCACGCTCACCTCGCGGTTCTGCGCCACCGCGTCCTTATAGGCGTGCGCCCGGTCGAGCATCCCTTTGGATGTGAAGCAGCTCAGGATCCATGACAGTTCCGGAATCTCCGGCACATCCGATTGGCGATAGAGCAGGGCTTCGTCCGCATTCAGCCCCAGCGCCAGCCAGGTGGCCGCCAGCGCGCGCGTATGTTGGCGCAGCGCCGCGCCGTCGTGCAGGGTCGTCAGGGCGTGGTAGTCGGCGATGAAGTACAGGCAGCGATACTGCGCCGCCAGCCCCAGCGCCGGACGAATCATCCCCAGGTAATTACCCAGATGGGGAGGCCCGCTGGGCTTGATGCCGGTAAGCGCAATTTTCATCGCAAGGTGGTGCGCCTGGCAGGAGTCGAACCTGCGACCTCTCGCTTCGGAGGCGAACGCTCTATCCAGCTGAGCTACAGGCGCTCTGGGCTTCCCCACCATTCTAGCTTTTTTTGCATCGCGGCCGCCCGCCTCCTTCGCCCGCCCTCGTGAACTTCCGGTGACGCTGCGCCTCGCCGCCCGCGCCGTGGCTGCATTCATTAATCGCGGGCGCCCGGCTTTGCCGCCCACTCTCCCGAACCTCCAGTGACGCTCCGCCACGCCGGCCGCGCCGTGGCTTCGCATTTCCAGAAAATGCGGCAGAGCCTCGCGCAAGCAACCGCGTAACCCTTCTGGAAATGCGGTGTTGGGGCACAGGGGCCCCCAACACCGCGTCTTCGGCGGTGCGTGGAAAGCGGGATGTCGGCGTAGCCGACAGGGGCCCGCGCCAAAAAAGTAAACAAAAAATCAGTCAATTGCCCGGTGGCAATTGCCGATATTGTGAGTACAATCGCACCCAGTCGTACTGTGAGCGCCGCTTGAATCACCCGCCCACCTCCGTCGCCTCACGCTGGACCCATGCCCTGGGTCTGGGCGCCCTCTGCCTACTGGTTTCCCTACCGCTGGGGGCGCAAACCCGGCGCCGCAAGCACGTCAAGCCGGTGGCCCAGACCTGGACCGCCAAGCCCGTCGCCCTCGGCCTGGGGGCCGACGACGTCACCGCGGGCGACGATCCGGTGATTCGCCAGGCCGCCGTGCAGGCTCTGGGCAATCTCAACGGCACCGCCGTTGTAGTGGATCCCAATAACGGCCGCATTTTGGCCATGGTCAATCAGTCGCTGGCGCTTTCGGCCGACTACCAGCCCTGCTCCACCACCAAAATGGCAGTGGCGCTCGCCGCGCTTGATCACGGCGTGGTGACCGAAAACACTCCCATCCGCGTCGCCGCTCACTGGTCGGTGGATCTGACCCAGGCGCTGGCCTATTCCATCAACGCCTATTTCGAGCATCTGGGCGAAAAGCTCGGCTTTGCCACCGTCACCGGTTTCGAACGCCAGATGGGCCTGGGTGAGGCCGCCGGCTGGAACATCCCCGGTGAAGATCCCGGCTCGGTGCCCACCGAACCCGGTCCCGGAGGGGTGGCCAAATTGAGCAGCTTCGGCGAAGGCGTCCACATCTCGCCCCTGCAGCTTGCGGCCCTGGTCACCGCCATCGCCAACGGTGGCACGCTCTACTACCTGCAGCATCCCACCGCTCCCGAA
>CALCHA010000314.1 GCA_937901265.1 uncultured Phycisphaerales bacterium | reverse complement strand
ACGTGTGGAAAGCCCTCGCCGCGCACGATTTCAAAGACTACCGCCTCAAAGTGTATGGCCACGTCGAGAACCCGGTCGAGTTGTCGCTGTCCGACCTTCGCGCACTCGCCGAGAAGAGCCAGATCACCCTGCATCACTGTATCCAGGGCTGGTCGGGCATCGCCGCCTGGACTGGCGTGCCCTTGCGCGAATTGATCCGCCTCGTTCGCCCCAGCCCTGACGTCAAGGCCGTCGTCTTTTATTCCTTCGGCGACGGAGTTGAACTCAGTTCGGGCGTCGTGGGAGGCCAATATTATGACAGCCTCTCGATGGAGAATGCACTTCGTCAGCAAACGATGCTCGCTTACGATATGAACTACCAGCCGCTCAACTCTCTGCACGGCGCACCCTTGCGGCTGCGGGTTGAAAATCAGCTCGGCTTCAAAATGGTCAAGTGGATCCAGGCCATAGAATTCGTTGCCGATGTCCGCTCCATCAACGAAGGCGAAGGCGGCTACGCCGAGGACCATGAATACTTCGGAGAACTCGCCGACATCTGACGCCCCCCGAAGAGCGGACGTTACGTTTCTGTAGATGAAAGGAATTGCACATGGAATTGGGCATGATCGGGCTGGGGCGGATGGGAAGCAGCATGGTGCGACGCCTGATGAAGGCTGGCCATCGATGCGTCGTTTACGACGTCCATGCCGAGCCCGTGCAGGCCCTGGCCAAAGAGAATGCCATCGGGACGACCTCGCTCGCGGACTTCGTCCACAAACTGAGCAAGCCGCGGGCGATCTGGATGATGGTTCCGGCGGCGGTCGTCGACGAAACCCTCAAGGGGCTCCTCCCGCTCCTCGAACCCGATGACGTCGTCATTGACGGAGGCAACTCCTATTACCACGATGACCTCCGCCGCCATGCCGAGCTCAAGCCCAAAGGCGTCCATTATCTCGACGTTGGAACCAGCGGCGGCGTGTGGGGTTCCGATCGCGGCTACTGCCTCATGATCGGCGGCGACGACGCGCCGGTGAAGCGGCTCGATCCCATCTTCGCCGCCCTCGCCCCCAGTGTCGACGCCGCCCCGCGCACGCCCGGCCGCGAAAAAATCCCCGGCACCGCGGAGCACGGCTACCTCCATTGCGGGCCCAGCGGGGCCGGCCACTTCGTCAAGATGGTCCACAATGGCATCGAGTACGGCATCATGGCCGCCTATGCCGAGGGGCTCAACATCCTCCACCACGCCAACGTCGGCAAGCAGGAACGCACCGTCGATGCCGAAACCACCCCGCTGCGCAACCCCGAGTTGTACCAGTATGACCTGAACATCGCCGACATCGCCGAGGTCTGGCGCCGCGGCAGCGTCATCGCGTCGTGGCTTCTGGACCTCGCGGCAAGGTCCTTTCTCTCCAGCCCCGACCTCGCCAAGTTCACCGGCCACGTCTCCGACTCCGGCGAAGGCCGCTGGACGGTCGCCGCCGCGATCGACGAAGCAGTTCCCGCCCCCGTCATCAGTGCCGCCCTCTACGCCCGGTTCAGCTCCCGTGGTGCTGACGATTTCGCCGACAAAGTCCTCTCCGCCCTTCGCTATCAGTTCGGTGGCCATGAGGAAAAAAGCGCGGCCCAGAAAGGTGGCTTTCAATGACCGCCTCCCATTCAGACGCTTTGGTGCTTTTTGGAGTGACCGGAGATCTCGCCCACAAGAAGATCTTTCCCGCGCTCTACGCACTGGCGAAAACGGGGTCCCTGAAAATGCCCATCATCGGCGTCGCCCTCGAGCAGTGGAGCCTGAAACAGCTGCACCATCGCGTCACCGACAGCATCAAGCGAGCTGGCGGCATCGATGACCAGGCGGCACTGCGCCACCTCCTCTCGCAGCTCCATTATGTCAGCGGCAACTACAACGATGAAAGCACCTTTACGGGGATAAAAATGGCCATGGGCCATGCCCGTCGCCCGGCGCATTATCTCGCCATTCCGCCTTCCCTCTTCGAGACCGTCATCAAAGCGCTGGGTGCCGCCGATCTCGCCAAAAATGCACGGGTCATCGTCGAAAAGCCCTTCGGCCGTGATCTGGCCTCAGCCCGCCAGCTCAATCGCGTGGCCCAATCCGTATTTCCTAACGACGCTATTTTCCGAATCGATCATTTCCTCGGAAAAGAAGCGATTATGAATATCCTCTACTTCCGCTTCGCCAATTCCTTCCTCGAGCCCATCTGGAACCGCAACTACATCGCCAGTATCCAGCTGACCCTCTCCGAGGATTTCGGCGTCCGCGACCGCGGCGCATTCTACGAGACCGCCGGCTGCCTGCGCGACGTCATCCAGAACCACCTCTTTCAGATCGTCGCCCTGCTGGCCATGGAACCCCCCGCCACCCGGGATTTTGCAGCCGTCCACAATGAAAAAGCCAAGGTCTTCGACGCCATGCGCCCCCTCAAACCCGCCGACCTCGTGCGCGGCCAGTACGCCGGATACCGCCAGGAACCGCACGTCGCCAGGAACTCCGACGTCGAAACATTCTGTGCTCTCCGACTTTTTATCGATTCCTGGCGCTGGCAAGGCGTCCCCTGGTACCTCCGCTCCGGCAAATACCTGGCAACCACCGCCACCGAGGTCCTCGTGCAGCTGAAGCCGCCGCCCCAGAAACTGTTCGCCGACTCCCTCCCCACCACCTGCCGCCCCAACTATCTACGCTTCCAGCTCTCCCCAACCTCCACCATCGGTCTTGCCGCACGCGTCAAACGCGCCGGCAAAGACTTCGTCGGCGATCAGCAGGAACTCTTCCTTATCGAAGAACAGCCGGGCGAAGAATCCCCCTACCAGCGGCTCCTCGGCGACGCCATGGCCGGCGAGCGCTCCCTCTTTACCCGGGAGGATGCCGTCGAAGCCGCGTGGGCCGTCGTCGATCCCGTCCTGAAAAACCACCCCAGGACCCACCGCTACAAACGCCACAGCTGGGGCCCCAAAGCCGCGGACGCCCTCATCGCTCCCGATGGCTCCTGGCATAACTGCAAGCCCTCAAAGCTGGGCCCCTGACCCGCCCGCCCCATCCCGCCCCGCGGAAATTCAGCTGCCAAACAAGTGAACAGTAGACAAACCCACCGCCACCCTGAATAATGACCAAACCCCGGAATTTACAACGTTTCCACGGGGAAATGACAACAAAGCTCGGGTGGCGAAATTGGCAGACGCGCGGGATTTAGGTTCCCGTCCCGAAAGGG
>CALCHA010000313.1 GCA_937901265.1 uncultured Phycisphaerales bacterium | reverse complement strand
CTCCGAGACGCGACCGTCAGGGAGCGTCAGCGCGGCGCCGCGGCGACCGCTTATGCGGGGTCGTCCCAGAGGAAATTCTGCGCGGGGTCGGGGGATTGGTTGACGGTGGCGAGTTGCCTGGGGTCGGGGTCGACTTGCAGGTAGATGACCGCCTGCACGCCGCGGGTGAGAACGAAGGGGCTTGGCGGCGGGTTCTGCCTGGCGATGAGCGCCGCGAGCGCGGCGGTGATCTGGTCGCCCACGGGGAGGGCGTCGAGATCCATCGCTTCGCGGCGCAACATGCGACCGGCCCAGGTTTCAATGTAATCGCCGGTGATCGGGTGCAGCTTCAGATAGACCTGCACGAGTTCCGCCCGGCGATCGGGGGGAGCCATCGGGGCGAGCTTGGCTTTCTCGGCCATGACCAGCTTCGCGCCGGGCAGGTTGAGCCGGCTGATATCCAGGACGCTCTGGTAAGCACTCATTTGTTTTTCGCCCTCATCCTTGGTGAGGGCGCGGGCCTTGACCACGCTGTCGATGCGAACGGCAAGGCTGTCGGCGGTGGCAAAGGGCGCGAGGGCGGGCAGGGCGCTGAGGATGAAGGAAAAGACCTCCGGCGTGGCGCGGGGGACGATGACGCGGTTGTAAAACTCCGCGGCCCATTTGGCGTCGTCGTCGCCGCCGATGTCGGCCGCGATGCAGGCGGCGTACACGGGTTTGCCGACGCCCTGGACGGCGGGATTTTTTTCCATGAGCGAGCGGAAGTGGTGGGCCACCTCGGGCAGTTCGTAGAACTGCGCGACCTCCCAGGCCTTGCCCCAGGCGAGGACTTCGGTGTCGATGGTGATGTTTTTGAGGATGTAGGCGGTGACCTGCGCGGGTTCGATGTGCCGGGGCACGCGCGAGGGGCCGAAGCGCCCACCGAAGAGAAAATCATGGAGCGCGGTGTCGCCCTGGGCTTCATTGAGTGAGACGTTGGTGATGCGGGAGGTTTTCATTGGGTCACCATGCAGAGAAAACGGACTGGCCATTGGCGAACATGCGGACGACGGCGGCGGCGGGCTGGGCGACGGCGCGGCCGGGGGTGGCGGCCTGATGGGCGGGGACTTCGTCGTAGAACTGGTAGACGATATTCACCGGCACGTCGCAGATGCGTTTCGAGGCATCCACCGCGTCCGTGACCGAGGTGCCGTCGCCAGTCATCATTTCGGTCCGGCCGTTGGCGGTGCCGGGTTGGGTGTGGAAGCCATCGTGCAGGATATGTCCGGCCTCATGCGGATAGGAGAAGGGGCTGTTGTCGGCACCATTCATGACCGGTGTCGCGCCGCCTCCGCCCTGGCCCATCAGTGCGGAGAAGCGGCAGGTTTCCCTGGGCTGAAACGCGGCGGCCACCGCGTGGGCCTTGATGAGCGCCAGACCGCGGGCGGCGTTGGAGAAAACCCCGTTATTGTCGATGCCAAAGAGCCCGCCCACCACGTAGAAATCGAGGCGGCCATCCTGCCCCGGGGCGGTGCGGCAGATGCGGCGGACCTGGGGATTGCAGACCAAAAGGCGCGTGGTCGGCACGTCGATGTCGACCTGCGCGAGGTTGATGCGGACCACCTGCAGGCCGTTGGCGGCCAGCAAGCCGGTGTCGTCGGTGGCGAGGTTCTGAATCATGACGCGCTTGCCGTCGGTCCGGGTGATGAGCACATCGCAGGAGCCGTTGGGAGCATTAAAGGCGCGGCAATTGACCTCGACGACGGCGCTGAAGGCTGCGGGCAGCGCCCCCTGGATGCGGTTTCCGATGTCGCCGGGGGTCAGCGTTGCCGGCAGCCCGGTGAGCTGCAGAATGACGACGGGATCGGGCGGATCCGCTGCGGCACGCGGGGGGCTGGTGGCAAGAGTGAAGGAGATGAAGGACTGCGCGTTGGCGGAGTTTCTCCCGGTGGCGCCCACGCCCGAATCCTGCCCGATCGTGATCATGTTGTCGGGCGGCGGATCGACGAATTCCACGTTGGGGGCCACGAGCTTGGGGGAACGCTGCGCCTGTGCGTAAAGGCGGCGGAACCACTTAAAAGTGCGGCGGCGGACGTTCTGCTCGGTGATGCCGCCGATGCCGGTGGAACCGTCGCCGACGTTCGCCCGGAGGATGTGGATGCAGAGGTTGATGTGCTGCTTGTCGTTGCCGATGGGAACTTCGGCGATGGCGGCGCACTTGGTGGGGGCAGGGCAGGCGGGGCGTTCGTAGGAAGCGCGGACCAGCTGATCGAGGATTTCCACCTTGTCGTTGTCCCCATTGTTCCCGTCGGCCATGTCGGTCACGAGCAGCGTCTGCGCCGGCAGTGCGGCCTGATCGGCTTCGTTGGCCACCAGGCGAAGGTAGGGGGAACGGTAGCAGGTTCCGCTGGGCACTTTCTGGGCGGTCACGGTGAGGGAGCGGGCGGCAAGGTCGGCACCGGTGAAGGACTCGTGGGTGGGGGGCGTTCCGGCGGCACCGTAGACCGGTTTGAGCGCCTCAAGCTTGACCTGAATGGTGCCCCCGCTGGCCGGATCGACGACTTCGAGCTTGAAGGTGTCGGGGTCGATGTGTCCGCGCTGGTCAAAAACGGTGGCGCTGGGGAAGGCGCTGGCCATGGTGGGGCCGCCCTTATTGGTGACGAAATTGGAGATTTCAAGGATGTGGGTGGTGGCGTCCTCGCGGTAGGGCTTGTCGGGCGAACCATGCACAAAACGGATGGACACCGGCGGGGCGTTTTTCTTGATGAAGCTGTGCTTCTGGGCGGTGGGCTTGCCCTCGGTCTTGGGGGTGATGTCGCCGAAGCCCACCGTCGTGATGGTGGTGATC
>CALCHA010000312.1 GCA_937901265.1 uncultured Phycisphaerales bacterium | reverse complement strand
GAGCGGATGGGAATGTAATCGACCAGCTGTCGAAGTCGGCGGTGCAGCACTACATCACGCAGGTGGCGGCGAAGGAAGTGGAGGCGACGGCGCCGAATTTTCCGCATTCGATTTTCTGCGACAGCCTGGAAGTGACGGGCGAGGACTGGACGCCGGAGTTTCTGGCGGAGTTCCAGAAGCGGCGCGGGTATGACCTGACGCCGCTGCTGCCGGCACTGTATGGCGAGCTTGGTCCGAAGACGCTGGAGATTCGGCGGGACTGGGGCAAGACGCTCACGGAAATGTTTGATGACAATTTCAACAAGCAGTTCAAGGCGCTGGCGAATTCGCACCAGTCGCTGTTCCGCGAGCAGGCGTATGGCTCGCCGTCGGCGGGGCTGATGTCTTATTTGAGCACCGACTTGCCGGAGGGGGAGGGCTTCCAGTGGCACGGGTATCGGGCGACGCGCTATGCGTCCTCGGCGTCGCATCTCATGGGCGTGCCGGTGACGAGTTCAGAGACCTTCACGTGGCTGCATGGGACGGTGTTTCGCGGCACGCCGCTGGACATCAAGGCAGAGGCGGACCTGCACTTCATCCAGGGGGTAAACCAGCTGGTGTGTCATGGGTATCCCTACACGGCGGAGGGTGCCCCGTTCCCCGGGTGGTCGTTTTACGCGGCGGGGGTGTTCAATGAGCAGAACCCGTGGTATCTGGTGATGCCGGACGTGACGAAGTATCTGCAGCGGGTGAGTGCGCTGCTGCGGCAGGGGGAGCCAGCCAACGACGTGGCGTTGTATCTGGCGGATGATGATGCGTGGGCGAACTTCCGGCCGGGGAGCATTTCGCTGTCGGACGGGGTGGGCCGTCAATTGGGGCAACAGATCATTCCGTCGTTGCTGGACCATGGTTACAACATGGACTTTTTCGATGATGGCATGCTGGATGCCAAGGGGAAAGTGGATGGCGGGGCGCTGGCGTTTGGCGCGGTGAAGTACAAGACGGTGGTGCTGGCAGGGGTGGAGCGGATGCCGCTGTCGACGCTGAAGTCGCTGGAGGCATTTGCCAATGCGGGGGGCACGGTGGTGGCGTCGCGGAGCATTCCGTCGATCGCCCCGGGGTACAAGGCGACGGATGCCGAGCAGAAGCAGGTGGAGGAAATCTCGAACCGGCTGTTCAAGGGAGCCGGGGCGAAGGGGATTTTTGTGCAGAGCGACGGGGAGGTGGCGGCGGCGATTGCGAAGCATCTGGCACCGGACGTGGCCATTTCGCAGAACAGCTCGCAGATCGGGTTTATTCATCGCCACACGGATGGCGGCGAGTTGTACTTCCTGGCCAACACGTCGAACCAGCCGCAGGAATTCACGGCAACGTTCCGCGCGACGGGGCATCCGGAAGTATGGGATGCGCTGACGGGGAAGGTGGAGGGCGGTCCGCAGGCCGTGGCGGGCGCAGGCAGTGGGGAAACCTCGCTGAAGCTCTCCCTGGCACCGTATGAATCGCGGATCATCGTGTTCGGCGATCGCGCGTTGCCCAACCCGGCGGCGGCGCATCCGCCGACGAATCTGCCGGCGATCGATCTTTCCACCGGCTGGACCGTGAAGTTCGACAAGCCGCTGAAGGGGACGGAGTTTCAGCCGGTGACGGAGACGATGGAGAAGCTGACATCGTGGAGCGACAACCCGAAGACGAAGCATTTTTCGGGGACGGCCACGTATGAGAAGACGGTGAACGTGAATGCGGCGACGGCGGGGGCACCGGGGCTGGTGATTTCGTTTGGGGAAGGGAAGCCGGAGGCAGGGCGCGGGGGCGGGTCAGGATACCATGCGGCGCTGGATGCCCCGGTGCGGGACGCGGCGGTGGTGTTCGTGAACGGGAAGCGTGCGGGGGCGGTATTTTCGCCGCCCTATGAGGTGAACATCACGGGGCTGCTGAAGGCGGGGGAGAATCAGATCACGATCGAGGTGGCGAACACATCGGTGAACGCGATCGCGGCGAAGGACTATCCGACCTACGACTACAAGGCGGTGACGAAGGAGTTCGGGAATCGGTTCCAGCCGCAGGGCATGGAGGTGTTGAGCGTGCCGTTGCCGTCGGGATTGCTGGGTCCGGTGAAGATCGAGGCGAAGTGACCGGCGATTGACGGCGACGACGAGGTTCCACACGAAGCGACAAAGAGCATAAGCGACCACGAAGAGGGCGGGCCGGTCGGTGAGGCCGGGCCGCTCTCGTGGGTTTTAGAGGAGTGATGCGATGCGGCGTGGCGTGGCAGGTTGGGCGTGCGCGGGGCTGGTGGCGGCGATTTCGGGGGTGGGATTTGCGGCGGAGCCGGTGGCGGTGCATTTTCTCGATGGGGTGCCGCCCACAGCGGCTGGCGTCTCATTTGGTTTGCCCTATCCGCGCGGGCAGGTGCATGCCGGCGATCGCTTCGCCGTCGGTGGGATGGATGCCCAATCGTGGCCGCTGGCGTACTGGCCGGATGGCTCGGTGAAGTGGCTGGGGCTGGCGACTGTCGGTCTCGCGGCATCGCAAGGTCCGCTCCTCGTGGGGCCGCCGCCCACGGCCATCGATAGCCGCCTCAAGCAGCCCGCCCTCACCGCGAAGGAAACGGACAGCGCCATCGACATCGATGCGGAGGGCGTCACGTGCCACATTTCCAAGACGGGCAACAACCTTTTCGATTCGCTTTCCGTCAACAACGTCGTGGTTGCGAAGAATGCGCACATCGACATGATCCTGCAGCATGGCCCGGAGAAGGATCCCGCCGCGCCGCCGCCACGCGAACGCTTTATCTCGTCGATCAGGAAAGTCACGCTGGAGCAGGCGGGCCCGGTGCGTGCGGTGGTGAAGATCGAGGGCGTGCACAAGTCGACCACGGGCACGCGGGAATTTCTGCCCTTCGTGGTGCGGCTCTATTTTTATGACAACCCGCCCGGCGCTACCGAACCTCTCGGGATCAAGCTGGTCCACACCTTCTTTTTCGATGGCAACGAGAAGGAGGATTTCATTCGCGGCATGGGGATCACGGCGGATGTTCCTTTCCGCGAGGAAATTCAGAATCGCCACGTGCGGTTTTCGGGGGAGGGCGACGGGCTATGGGCGGAGCCCGTGGAGCCGCTGCTGGCCTATCAGGGGTCGGTGGCGGACAACCAGGGCAACGTCTATCCGCGGCAAGTCGAGGGGCAGCGCATCGCCAACAAGGCTGACCTTAACGCCCGCAGTGCGCACCTCGTCGATGCCCTGGCGGCGTGGGGAGATTTCCGCCTGCTGCAGCCCAATGCAGATGGCTTCACGATTGAAAAACGTACCGCCGGCGAATCGACGTGGATTCACGTCAATGGCGGGAAGCGCGATTCGGGGCTGGCGTTCATTGGGGATGTCTCGGGCGGGCTGGCGGTGGGGATCAAGAATTTCTGGCAGTCCTGCCCGGACGGGCTGGACATCCGCGATGCCCGCAGCGACACGGCCCACCTCACGGCGTGGCTGTGGTCGCCCGATGCGCCGGCGATGGACATGCGGCATTACGACACGGTCGCGCATGGCCTGAACGAATCGTATGAGGATGTGCAGCCGGGCTTGTCGACGCCCTTTGGCGTGGCACGCACCAGCGAGCTGATGCTCTTTCCCACGAAGGACGTGCCGGCGCGGGCCGCCTTTGCGGGGATGATCAAGGAGAACGTCGCCCCGCCGGTGCTGGTGGCGGATCCTTCCTACTATCACGACCAGAAGGCGTTCGGCTACTGGGCGGTGAAGGACACGTCGACGCCGTTTAAGAAGGCGGTGGAGACGGAGCTGGACAACGAGATCGCTTATTACCAGAAGGCGGTCGATCAGTGGGAGTGGTACGGCTTCTGGAATTTCGGGAACATCATGCATTCGTACGATTCGGTGCGGCACGAGTGGCGGTATGACATCGGCGGGTTCGCCTGGGACAACGACGAGCAGGGCACCGACATGTGGCTCTGGTACTCCTTCCTGCGCAGCGGGCGGCCGGATTTGTTCCGCATGGCCGAGGCGATGAGCCGCCTCACCGGCGAGACCATCTCCTACCATTTCGGCCCGCTGGCTGGTCTGGGCAGCCGGCACAACGTGGTGCCCTGGGGCGATGGGGCGAAGGAGGCGCGGATTTCGATGGCGCCCTATCGGCGATTTTATTATTACCTGACGACCGATGAGCGCACCGGCGACGTGATGCGCGAGATGCTGCAGGCGGATGAGTCCATCACGCACATGGACCCCATGCGGGAGGCGCTCCCCCGCGTCCCCGATGATGACAACTACCCCGCCCGCATCCGTGGCGGTCCCGACTGGTTTGCCTTCGCCGGCAACTGGATGACGGAGTGGGAGCGGACGAATCAGCCGAAGTATCACGACAAAATCGAGGAATCGGTGAAGTCGATCGCGGCGATGCCTTATTGGTTCCGCACATCGCAGAGCCTGACGTGGCATTTCTATCCGGAGAGTGGAACGCTGCTGCCGCGGGATTTGAATCCGGGCGGCTACAACCTGGTGCAGAACATGGGCGGGCCGGAGATCATGATGGAGCTGTGCGACTTCCTGGATGATCCGCAGTGGACGAAAATTTATTCGCAATACTGCCGCCTCACCAATGCCCCCGGCGACGTGCTGAAGAAAGACCAGGAGACCGGCACCGAGGGAGGCAACGCGCAATACGCCGGCGGCGGGCGACTGGCGGGATATGCGTATTATCTGACGAAGAATCCGGCGTATGCGAAGAAGGCGATCGGGGCGATTGCGCTGGGTGGCGGCAACAACTCGGCGAACGCGCGGGATCTCTCGACCATGAAGCATCTCGACGGGCCGGACGTGCTGAAGCCCGCGGACGAAGCGACGAATGGCAATGGGATCATTACCAACGGGATCAACCAGAGCTCGCTGAACACGATCGAGGTGCTGGAGCTGTGCAAGGATCAGTTGCCCACCGAGGTGCCGGTGCAGCCGGCGGGCGGGCGGGGATTCGGCGGGCGCGGCGGCTTCGGCGGCGGTCGGGGCGCAGGCCGCGGCGGAGCGGCCCCGGCAACGAGCGCACCGGCAACGGCACCGTAGAGGCGGCGTGCCGCTCCCGGGCAATGGACGCGTAAGAAGGCCCGATTTTCGGGCTGATCGTGTAAACTCCTGGGCACGGACGCGCGGGCCCATGGGGATGCGCCGCGGCCACGTTTACTGAAATCCTTCTGCCGAGGACCGTCTCATGTTCGCCAGATCCGCCGCCCTCGTTCTGTGCCTCGCCGCCACCGCCGCCGCTGC
>CALCHA010000311.1 GCA_937901265.1 uncultured Phycisphaerales bacterium | reverse complement strand
CGGTGATCGCCGCAAGGCCATGCTGGAAGACATCGCCATCGTCACCGGCGGCCAGCCGATCTTCAAAGAACTCGGCATCAACCTCGAAACCCTCGACATCAAGGACCTTGGCCGGGCCAAGAAAATCCATATCGAGAAGGAAACCACCACCATCATCGAGGGCGCCGGCAAGCAGGACAAAATCAAGGGCCGCATCGAGCAGATCAAGAACGAGATCGACCGTACCACCAGCGACTACGACAAGGAAAAGCTGCAGGAACGTCTCGCCAAGCTCGCGGGCGGCGTTGCGGTGATCAAGGTCGGCGCTCCCACCGAAGCGGCCATGAAAGAGAAGAAGGCCCGCGTCGAAGACGCCCTCCACGCCTGCCGCGCAGCCGTGGAAGAAGGCATCCTCCCCGGCGGCGGCGTCTCGGTTCTCCGCGCCATCCCCGCCATCGACAAGCTCAAACTCGATGGCGATGAACGCATCGGGGCCGACATCATCAAACGTGCCCTTTCCGCCCCCATCAAGCAGATCAGCGAGAACGCCGGCGTTGACGGCTCCATCGTCGCCCAGAAGATCATGGAATCGAAGGAACAGAACTTCGGCTACAACGCCCTCACCCACGAGTATGGCGACCTGATCAAGATGGGCGTCATCGTCCCCACCAAGGTGGAACGCACCGCCCTCTCCAATGCCGCCTCCATCGCCAGCCTGCTCCTGAGCACCGACGCGGTCATCAGCGAGCTGCCCAAGAAAGAAGCCAAAAAGGGCGGCGACGATCACGGTCACGACGACTATTGATCGCCCCGAATCCCCCCTGAATCCTCCCGAGGCCCGGATCTCCCGATCCGGGCTTCGGTCATTTTTGCTCCATGTTCGCGCCGCAGAGCAAGGCCCTTGAGAATCTGGCGAAAGCGTGAGGCATCACTCCCACTTTCCACATCCCACCACTCCCGCCGCGTCCAACGCGCTGCGATAATCCCCCGGCCGGCGGCTTTCTCTGGCGGTGATCGTGGCGAAGTTCCGAAAATCAGAAAACGGCACTGTGCGGACATCGGCGCATCGGGGCGATCGCCCGCATCAGGGCGTTTTGGTGAGAGGTGCTCCATGAGTGGCTGGACGTCGAGCGGGGGGGCTGAGCACGCACCCCAGCCGCCGGACGCGCCCCTGCCGCCCATTGACCGCGTCGCGGACCTCCTCACGCAGGCCGCCGCCCGCTGGGGAGCCAGGGCCGCGCTTCGCGGGGTGGGAGCCGACGCAGCGATGAGCTTCCGCGAGCTGGCCCAGCGATTCGCCCCCCTCCGCCAGCGCTTTGAACAATGGGGCGTGACCCCCGGAGACCGCGTGGCGACCTTTTTGCCCGCCGGGCCGACAGCTGTGGGCGTGATGCTGGGCGTTATGGGGGCGGGCACCTACGCCCCGCTCAACCCGCGCTATGCCGCCGGCGAGGTCCGGCGGGCGCTCCTGGCCACCCGAGCCCGATGGGTGATCGTGGAGAAAGGTATCTCCTCCGCCGGGCGGATCGCTGCCGCGGAGCTTGGCCTGGCGATCATCGAGGTGGCGGCTGCGGATGCCACGGCCGGGGCGTTGACCGTGACCTGCGACCAACCGGCGAAGGGCGCAGGTCGCGCCGGCGATGCGCTCGCCTACGTCCTGCTGACCTCCGGCACCACCGGCATCCCCAAGGTCGTGCCGATGGGCATGGCGAATTTCCTCCATGCGATTGCCGTCAACGTGGAGGCGCTGGGCCTGACCCCACGCGATTGCTGCCTCCATTTCTCGCCGCCGGCCAGCGTCATGGGGATGACGACCGTGCTCTATTCGCTCATGGCCGGGGCCGAGGTGGTGGCCTGTCCGGGCTTGCTGCCCAGCGACTTGTGGCATTGGACAAAGCGTTTCGCCCCGACATGGCTCACCGGCACGCCGGCGATCCATCACGCGATCCTGCACAGCGCTGCCGGAAATGAAGAGGCGCAGCAAACCGCCCGTGACGCGCGGATTCGCTTCCTGCGCACCGCCTCCGCGCCCATGTCGCCCGCCCTTTGGGACGCGGTCGAAACCCTCTGGCAGGCCCCGCTGGTCGAGGCCTACGCCATGAGCGAATGCCCCATGATCACCACCAACGACGTGACTGCCGATCAGCGCCGCCGCGGATCGGTCGGTCGGGCGCGCGGCGTCGAAGTTGCCGTGATCGACGATTCCGGCCGCATGCTTCTGGGGGTCCAGCGAATCGGCGTTACTGGCGAACTGGCCGTGCGCGGCCCCGCTGTCATGGCCGGATATGAGAACAATGAGCAGGCCAACGAGGCGGCCTTTCGCGAAGGCTGGCTCCTGACCGGCGACGTGGGGACCTTTGACGGCGAGGGCTTTCTCTACCTGCGCGGCCGTAAAAAAGAGCTGATCAACCGCGGCGGCATGAAAATTTCCCCGCTGGAAGTGGAGGCCATCCTGGCCAGACACTCCGCGGTGGCGGAGGTCGCCGTCTTTGCCCTGCCCGATGAGCGGCTTGGCGAGACCGTCGGTGCCGCCGTCGTCTTACGCAGCGGCCTGGCCGCGAGCGAAGCGGACCTGCGGCAGTTCGTGGCGCAGGATCTCGGCATGGAAAAAGTGCCCGAACGCGTGCTGGTGGTGAAAAAACTTCCCGTCGGCCCCACCGGGAAAGTCCGGCGGCTCGGCCTGGCCGAAAAGCTGGGTCTCACCGCCGCGACCCCATCGCCGCCACAAGTCGCGGCGGCCTGCGTGGCACCGTCGGATGCGGCCGAAGAGGCCCTGGCGGCGATATGGGGGCATGTTCTGTCGCGGCCCGGCCCCCTCAGTGTCGAGGCCCATTTCATGCGGGATTTGGGGGGCGATTCCATGCAGGCCGTCGCGATGCTTGCTGAAGCCGCTCATTATTTTGGTCGCGATCTGCCGGTGGCGATGCTGCTCGCGCTGCCCTCGATCCGGGCGTTGGCCGCGGCCCTGCGCGGCGTCGCGGTGACGGCGCCCAATGCCGACGTGGCGGCGATTCAGCCGCGTGGCCAGCTTCCCGCGCTCTTCTGCCTGCCGGGAAAATTCGGCCATTCATTCAACTTCTTCCCCCTCTCCCGCGCGCTTGGCGACGACCAGCCCGTCTATGCGCTGACCTTGCCCGGCGTGTATGACGATGCACGCGAAATGCCGCGCTCGCTGGAAGCACTGGCGGCCGGTTATCTGCGCCAAGTTCGCGAGCTTCGCCCGGCCGGTCCCTACTTCCTGGCGGGGTATTCCTTCGGTGGCTACGTCGCCTTTGAAATGGCGCGGCAGTTGGCCGCGGCGGGCCAAGCTGTGGGGCACGTTATCCTCTTCGACACGCGCGGACCGGGCTATCCGCGGCGGCGCAGCTTCTTGAAACGCATGGCCTATCAGCTGGGGCAGGTGCGCCAACGCGGGTGGGCCCACGTGGCGGAGCGGACGAAGGCCCGGTTGGGGCGGCCGCGATGGAAGGCGGAGGTCGCCGCGCAAGGGCTCGAAGGCCGCGTGGGGGTGAGCGAGAAGGCCATGGCCCTGGTCCGCGCATGGGTGCCGCAGGTTTTTGAGGGCCCGGTGACACTGATACGAGCGCGGGAGCAGCCCGCGTGGTTCGCCGCCTGCGAGCCCGACATCACCCAAGGCTGGGGCCGGTGGGCACCGCAACTCGACATCGCGGAAAGCGGCGGCGACCATGACCACATGCTGGAAAGCCGGTACATCGCGGAACTGAGCGCGTTAATACGACCGCTGTTGTCACGTCCTTCCCTCCAATGAATAATGAATAATCAACAATGGACAATCCCGGCGGCCGGTCACGTGCGAGCTCGGGGGATCCGCCCCGCCGCCGCGGTGGGCTTTTGGGTGCTCGGCGTGTAACGTTGGGGGCCGTGGCGGGTGTTACGGGTGGGGGTTATTGGAGCGAAAGCCTATGACCGTGGTGTATGAGGCGGTGCCGATGGGGGAGGGCAAGGGCAAGCCCGTCGTCGTGCGGCGACGCGGCTGGTGGGCCGGGCTGGCGGCCTGGGCGGGGCTCCTGCTGCTGCTGCTGATCTACTGGTTCATCCTCACCCGGTACATGGGCGCGGCGATCTCCGAGCCCGATGACAACGGCTATTTCGCCCAGGGAACGCTCCTCGCCCAAACCGGCCGCACCTGGTTCCTGCCCGGCTCCGATGCGCAATACATCGGGGCGCACTGGCTGCTGGCCCCTGACGGCAAATTCATCAGCCGCTATCCGCCCGGCCTCGCCGTCGCCATCGCGCTCCTCGACCATCTCAGCGGCTGGCGCGCCACGCTCTGGCTCAACCCGCTGCTCTCCCTGCTGGCGCTGGTCGGTATCTTCCTCGCCGGTCGGCGCATCGTCGGGGAGGGCTGGGGACTCTGTGCCGCCGCGCTGCTGGCCTTCAACCCCACGTTTTTTCATCACGCTCTGGGCGGCGGGTCGCACATGGGGGTGCTCTGCCTCTTGCTGTGGGGAATCTATCTGCTCGCGACGTGGGCCGACACCGGGTGGTGGTGGGTCGCGCTGCTCGCCGGCCTGGTGCTTGGGTGCATTCCCACCGTGCGCTACGCGGATGCGATCATGGGCCTGGGCGTGATCGCCTTCATGCTCGTGACGCTGCGCGGCAAACGCCCGGCGTTCGGCAAAGCGTGGGTGCACCTGGTCGCTGCGGGCGTCGGTGCGGCGATTCCCATCGGCTGCCTGCTGATCCGCAACCAGGCCCTCTTCGGTGCTTTCTGGCGCACCGGATACTCCCTGACCAACGAACAAACCGGCTTCTCCTGGGCCTACTTCCAAGACCACGCCTTCGATTACATCTGGCAGATCAACAGCGGCGGCCTCGGCCTGCTCTTTGGCGTCGGCCTCGCGGGCATCGTGGCCATGATCTTCGCCGCCGGACGCCGCGCCATGGGCATGATGCTGGCCCTCATGGTGACTCTCATGGTCCTGCTCTACATGGCGTACTACTGGGCCCCGCAGGGCAACTCGCAGAGCACCATGCGATTTCTCCTGCCGACCTTCGGCCTCTTCGTGCTCGGGACGGTGTGGGTGGTGAAAGAAGTCACCAGCCGGGCGGGGTTCGCCGGGGCCATGGCCGTCGGGGCGGCGCTGGTCTTCGTCCAGCTGCTCTGGGGCGGGCCGCAGCTCAAGGACCTCGCCGATCGCATGGCGTATCAGAAACAGTCGCTCGATCGCATCACGACGGCCCTCGAGAAGACCGCTCAGCCGGGCGATGTCGTCGTTGGCGATGTGTCCGGTCTCGTGGGCGAGAAT
>CALCHA010000310.1 GCA_937901265.1 uncultured Phycisphaerales bacterium | reverse complement strand
CTGCCCTGCCTTCGCTGGTCCTGCGCAAGCTCACCTACCAGCTCCCCGCGCCCGCCAACGACGCAGCGAGATAGTCCGCGGTGAGCTTTCGAAATGTCAGGGTTCCGTCGCCGGTGCCGTGGTTGGCAACGCGGGAATCGTGGTGGCAGGTGCCGCCGGCACTGTAGCCGCGGGCTGGGTCTCGGCGGCAAGCGTTGCGGGTACCGTAGCGGGGACCGTCGCCGGCACGTTTGCCGGCGCCGTTTCCGGCAGCGTTGCCGGTGCTGACGCCGACGCCGATGCGGGAATTACCGCCACGGGCAGCAGCGGCACCACGGCCGGCGCGACGGGTCCGATCGCTCGCCACGTCACTGTCGGCACGGGTGAGGGAGCCGCCGGCGGACGCATCGCCTGAATCACGAATACCGCGCCTACCCCCGCGACCAGCCCCAGCACCACGAAAAGAACCATCGACCAATGCTTTGATCGCTGCGCCGGCGCAACCGTTGGCGTAACGGGCGGTGGGGGCGGCGGTGGCGAAACCGGGAGCGGTGCGGCGGGTTGCGCGGCGGGTTGCCGCGGTGCCGGTGGCGCCTCGGGCGAGATGGGAATATCAAAGCTCGGGGCCTCCAGCGCCGCGTTCGGACTCGGCGGCGACAGCCCCAGCGCCGACTCCGACGGGTGCCCCTGCTGCGCGGGCGGAATCTGCCGTCCCCCCTGCAGCCCCGACGATGACCCGATCAGCTCCGTCAACGCCGGAAACACCCCCGTCCGCTGCTTGAGTTCCTGCTGGTTGTCCCGTTGCAGCGAGGGATCCGCATTGGGATTTGACGGACGCTTTCGCCGCGGCGGGGCGGGTGTTGCCGCATCCTCCGGCGCCGGAACGTCGCCCGGGACGTTCAACAGCGTCCCGCACGAGGAGCAGCGACAAACGCCGCCCTTGAAGCCATCGTCAACCAGCAGGTCGGCCGCGCATTGGGTGCAGTGGACATTGACGGGCATAGGGCCTCAACTCGCGGGAGAAAGGCGATTTCGCAGGGTCGAAGTGCCGCCGGCGATCCGCCCCTGCGGATCGCGCAGCAACATTAAGGCTCCACCCGCAGCAAGGAGTCTGATTCAACCACCGTATTGTACAGTTGTCGCATGTCCTCGTCGCTAACCTTCAGCCCCGAGGGCAGCCCGCGGTTGCGCCCGAGCCGCGGCCCGGACGAGCCATAAATCCAGCCGATTGTGATTTGCCGCGCCTCCGCCGAAACCCCCTCAAAGCCCACCCACACCGTCCCGCCGACGGTGATCTTGGTGGCGGCCTTGATACGGTAGGTCCCGCGCGGGAGCAGGTCCCCCTCCTCCACGATCGCATCGTACGACTTCACGTACAAATCACGCGCATACAGGTCCAGCCGCCGCCCCGACTTCGTGTAACGCAGATGAAACGGCCCCTGCACCACCTTGATGCCGCCCCCGGTCCGCAGGCTGCGCGAGTTCACCCCGGGATTCAGGCTCTCCAGGAGTCCCGCCGGAATGTCATACCGGCGGCCGATCTTCAGGAACGAGTCCCCCGGCCGGATCTCCACCACCGGTGCGGCGGTATCTTCCGGCACGATGGCGGCGCCGAGAAAAATGTTCGTATTCATCGCCGCGAGCTGCTGCCGCAGGATCGGCGCGCGGGTGTCATTGCCCAGGATCAGCAGCGCTGCATTGAGTGCCGCGCGCCCCTGCGGAACGCGATTCTGGTTGAGCAGCGTGCTCCCCATGGTCAGCCACTCGTCGGGGGTGCGCGCCGGCGCAGCCGCGGCGCCCGCCTCTCCACGCCCCGCGCCCGCCGCCTCCCCCACCACAGCGCCCAGTGTCGGCGTCGTCGCATTGGCCCAGGGATCGGTCGTCCGGCTGTCGTCGAGCATCAGCGTCTGCACTTCCGCAGAGGGATCCTCCGCGGCCACCGACGAATGCACCGGTGCCGGCACGTCAGCCAGCAGCTTCTGGCGGAAGTTCGAAAACTGCCACAAGCCCCATGCAGCCACCACGGCCGCTGCGCCATACATCGGCACCGCGACCCACAACGGTCGTTTTTTTCGGCGATTCATACGCATCATGCTTCGTTAGACGACAGACCGATCCTCGACCTGTGGCCCCTAGTGCCCATGCTTGCCCGCGGAATGGCCCGCGGGTTGGCACCGGACAACCTCCGTGTCCGTCACGATCAAATCCATGGGCACATCGTGGGCCTCACAAGGCAGAGGCTCCACCACGAGTTGCTCATGGAAACACAGGGCGCACCGCACGCCCTTAAAGTCCTGCTGCGCCAGAAAGCGGTCGTAAAAACCCCGACCGCGGCCGACGCGAATTCCCTTCCGATCAAAGGCCATCCCCGGGATCACCACCATGTCAATACACCCCAGGGGCACCGACATCCCTGAGGCCGGCTCGCGGAACCCCATGCCCGAGGTCTGCATCGTGTCGGTGTCCAGACTCGTGATCTGCACCGGTTCCATCCGCTGCGTGTCCCAGTCAATCCGGGGCACGGCGATGGATTTGCCCTCCTGCCACGCCTTGACCGCGAGCGTCGAGGTCTCCACTTCCGAAGCCATCGACAGAAAAATCATGATGGTCTGGGCATGCCGGAATTCGCGCGTGGCCATCAGTTCGTCGCACGCCGCCAGCGATCGAGCGTGCCGCTCGTTGGCAGAGAGTCCCGCCAGGAAAATTTTCATCTGGGCGCGGAGTTGTAATTTCGTCATTGCAGTTCTCGCGTCAAGGCGAACGACATGTTGCGCGGGTTATCCTACCCGCCTGCGGGCCGGCGGTGAATTGCCCACACGCCGATTAACAAAAAAGTACCGCGGATCAGGGCGATTGTGGCGGCTGGGAGGATGCGGGGGCCTGGGCAAGGCCCTCGCGGATTGCCTGGAGCCGCGCCAGATACTTCTGAAACGTCGCCTCCTTGCCCCTGTCCGTTGGCCGATAGTAGGTTTTGTCCACCCCCAGGTAGTCCTGCGCCACGTAGCCCTCGGGAAAGTCGTGCACGTATTTGTACCCGGTGTGGCCCAGTTCTTTGGATCCCTGGTAATGCGCATCGCGCAGATGGCGTGGCACGGGGACGGTGCGCTGCTTTTCGACATCCTCCATCGCCTCGGAAATCGCCGCATACGCGGCGTTCGATTTGGGCGAGCAGGCCATGTAAGTGACCGCCTGGGCGAGCGAAATCTGCGCCTCGGGCATGCCGACGAACTCGACGATGCTGTGCGTCGCCGCCGCCAGGATGATCGCGGCGGGGTCCGCGTTGCCGATGTCTTCACTTGCCAGAATGGCGATGCGCCGCGCGATGAAGCGCGGGTCCTCACCCGCGTGAAGCATCCGCGCCAGCCAGTAGATCGCAGCGTCGGGGTCGCTCCCGCGCATCGATTTGATCAACGCGCTCGCCGCGTCGTAATGCTCGTCGCCGCCCGCCGAATAGACCACCGCTTTCCGCTGGATCGACTCCTGCGCGACCGCGAGATCGACCACAATCTTCCCGTCGGCGTTGCCCTCGCGCTTGCCGCCGGAAAGGACCGCAATCTCCAGCGCCGTGAGCGCCCGCCGCGCGTCGCCATCGGAGACCCGGGCCCAATGCTCCACCGCCTCGGGCGCAAGCTGGAGCGGCAGGCTTCCATAGCCTCTCTCCCTATCGGCCGCGGCGGCCAGAATGATTGAGCGGATATCCCCCTCGGTCAGTGGCGTAAACTGAAAAATCTGCGATCGCGACACCAGCGCCGCATTCACCGAGAAAAAGGGATTCTCCGTCGTGGCCCCAATAAGAAGGATCTGGCCACGCTCCACGTCCCCCAGAAGAACGTCCTGCTGCGCCTTATTGAAGCGGTGAATCTCATCGAGAAACAGCACCGTCCGCCCCCCGCCCGGTGCCCCCGGCGGTGCATCCTCCAGACGCGCCTTGGCGGCGCTCAGAACCTCCCGCACCTCCT
This sequence comes from uncultured Phycisphaerales bacterium, assembly GCA_937901265.1. Lineage (GTDB taxonomy): Bacteria > Planctomycetota > Phycisphaerae > WQYP01 > WQYP01 > CALCHA01. The sequence continues at coordinate 3,771 of CALCHA010000310.1, read as the reverse complement.
TGACCCCCACCGCGACCGCGTTCAGCTCGACGAAGTGGCAGTGCGTGTGCGTGGCGATCAGATGCGCCAGCGTCGTTTTTCCCGTCCCCGGAGGCCCATAGAAGATCACCGACGTCAGGCGATCCGCCTCGATCATGCGCCGCAGGAGTTTCCCCGGAGCCAGGATCGCGGGCTGCCCGGAAAACTCGTCAAGCGTCCGTGGCCGCATGCGCGCCGCCAGCGGAAGGGCCGCGGCACGCCGCTGGTCACGCAGGGGTTGGAAGAGGTCGGCCATCGAATTCCGGTGTATAAGGGTTACGGTATCATGGGAAGGGAAGTGTAGCGTGCGGGCGGACGGGTTTCCTGCGTGGTGCCGCAAGCGGAGAGGCCATGGCTCGTTACGGGATCGATGCCGAAGAAACGGTGCAGTTTTTTCCCACCGTGGGCTGGCGCGAGGAGGGCGGGTGGCGGGTGCGCGTGCATGGCTGGATCTACGCCCCGGTGCAATATTCGCGCGTCCGCAGAGCCGCGATGTGGCTGGCCCGGCGGGCGCTGGTTCGACGCGTCCACAAGGGCGCCGACGACGCCACCCTCCGCTCGCGCCTCGGCGCTTTCTTCGCCGACAGCGAACGCGGTGAGCGCCTGCGCATCCTCTGCGGCGGCCGCGAGTTTGTCATGAACCGCTCGCGCCCCGATGGCCACTTCGAAGGCTGGATCAGCCTGACCGACCGGCAGGTCGACGACGCCGCCAGCGTCGATGGCACGGTGAAATGGATGGACTTCCGCGCCTGCACCATGGACGGCGATCCGCGCCAGTTCGTCGGGCGGGCCATGCTCCTGGAAACCTCCGGCGTGTCTCTGATTTCGGATATTGATGACACCGTCAAGATCACCGGCGTGCTCGAGCCGCGCGCCGTGCTGCGGAGCACTTTCTGCGAAGCGTTCGCCTGCGTTCCCGGAATGGCCGCCCTCTACTCCCGCCTCCGCCGCGAACATGACGCCGCCTTTCACTATGTCTCCGCAAGTCCGTGGCAACTCTACCCCTTCCTCGCCGAGGGACTCACCGCCGCGGGTTTTCCCCTGGGCAGCTTTCACCTTCGCCGCCTGCGCTTCCGTGGTCGCAACCTGCTGAGTGCCTTTGTCACCTCCGCCCACGTCAAGCGCCGCCATCTTCGGGAGCTCCTTCAGCGATTCCCGCACCGCCGCTTTATTCTGATCGGCGACTCCGGTGAACAGGATGGCGAAGTTTACGCCGCTCTTGCGCGCAAGTTTCCGCAGCAGGTCCTCGGCATTTACATTCGCGATGCCGGCGGCGTAAACCGGGACTGGTCGCAGGTGTTCCGCGATGTTCCCAACTGGCACCTCTTCGATGATCCCGCCTCCCTGGGGTAAGCCTGCCGCGGCATTCTCCATGATTGTCATTTCGCCCCGCCCGCTTATCATGCCGCCATGCCAAATGCCTGCGTTATTTTCGATTTCGACGGCGTCATCGCCGACACCGAATCCCTGCACCACGCCGCCTACAACCACACTTTCGCCGCCCACGCGGCTGATATTGGGGGGCCTCTGGAGATCCCGCGCCAAGCCTACTTCACCCGTTACATCGTGTATGGCGACCAGGAGGGGTTCTTCCACATGCTCCGCGACCATGGTCGCCCCGCCGACGACAGCCTTATCCGGCGCCTCTCCGCCACCAAGCACGACCTGTTTCAGGACAAGCTGGGAGCATTCGCCGAGCCTCTTCCCGGCGTCCGCGAAATCCTCGCCTTCCTCGAATCGCAGAACGTTCCCCGGGCGATCTGTTCGGGTGCGCGGCGTGCAGAAATCATCGAGCTTCTCGACGCCTTCCAGCTCCGCCGGCACTTCAACACCGTCGTTGCCATTGAAGACGTCCGCAACGGCAAGCCCGACCCGGAAGGCTACAACAAGGCGTTCGACCTTCTCAACATTGAGAACGATGCGACGCTGGAAAAGGAACATTCCCTGGTGATCGAAGACTCCGAAGGGGGCTGCGCGGCGGCCCGCGCCGCGGGGCTGCCGGTGCTCGCCGTCGCCACGTCGCTTCCGCTTGAGCATGTTCGCCGCTGCGCCACGCACGCAGCCGAAAACCTCACCCACATTACCCCCGCGCAACTAACGCACTGGCTGCGGCTGTAACCCCCCCGCCCGTCTGTTTTGCCCGCGCTGCATGAAAGGCACGACTCGGGGGCGTCTCAGATCAGCATGGTCAGCGGTGCTTCCAGCAGGGTTTTCAAATCCTGAAGGAACTTTGCGCCGGTGGCTCCATCGACCACGCGGTGATCTGCGGAGAGGGTGACATTCATCACTTGCGCCGCCACGATCTCGCGCTTTCCGCCCACCTCTTTTACCACCGGTTGCCACGTCGTGCCGCCGACGGCGAGGATGCCACTCTCCGGCGGATTCACGATGGCATTAAAATTCTTGACGCCGTACATGCCGAGATTGGAAATCGTGAAGGTTGATCCGGTCATCTGATCCGCCTTGAGCTTGCGCTTTCGGCCGAGATCCGCGAGGTTTTTGATTTCCTGCGAAATCGCCCGGATGCCTTTGGCGTGCGCCTGGCGAATCACCGGGACCACCAGCCCATCATCGAGCGCCACGGCAATGCCCAGGTCGACGGTTCCGTGCTGCACGATCGCGTTGCCGCCGAAGCTGGCGTTCATGCCCGGGTTGCGCGCCAGGGCGACCGCCACGCCGCGAGCGATGAAGTCGGTCACGGACAACTTCTCGGGCGCGATCTGCTCATTGAGCTGGACTCGCAGATCCAGAAGTTTGTCCATCACGACATCCATCGAGAGATAGAAGTGCGGGATCTGCTGTTTCGATTCCACGAGCCGGCGTGCAATGGTCTGCCGCATGTTCGAGAGGGGAATTTGCTTTTGTTCGAGCTTGGCCCCGGGCTGCACGGGTGCGGCCTGCCCCGCCGTGGATGGTCCCGTCGCCTTGACGGCGCTTGCCCCCTGGGCCTTGGCCGCGGGATGGCTCGCCGCGTCAAGGACGTCGCGCTTGATGATTCGCCCCTCGGGGCCTGTGCCGGGGACGGTTGTGAGATCGACGCCCTGGTCCTCAGCGATTTTCCGGGCGAGCGGGCTCGCGCGCAGCTTGCCGGTTTGAATGGCGCGCGGCTCGGAGCCTTCCTGATGGTCCTCCACCGGCACGGCGGGCGCGGGGCTCCCGGCCGATGCCCCCACGGGCGCTTTGTTGCCGTCGGCATTTTCAATGGCATTGCCTTTCCCCGCCGGCGCTGCCGCCGGCTTTTCGGGCGCCTTCACGGCCGCCGCCGCCCCATTCGTTTTCACCGCCGCGGCCACCGCCTTGACATCCTCCCCCGGCTTGGCCAGGACGGCAATCAACGCCCCCACCGCCAGCTTGGTTCCTTCCCCGGCGACAATCTTCGCCACGACCCCGGCGTCAAACATCTCCAGTTCCTGCGTCGCCTTGTCCGTCTCCACCTCGGCGATCATGTCCCCCGGGCTGATCTTGTCCCCCTCTTTCTTCAACCACTTCGCCAAGGTGGCTTCCGTCATGGTATCGGTCAACTTCGGCATCGTGATTTCAATCGGCATGGCGAAAACCTCTGCGAACAATCCCTTGCCACCGGCGCTTCGCCGATGTTCTCGTTTCACCGCCCATCCTAGCCGCAACCAGCAACTCGCAAAAGCAATCCCCTCCAACGTGGGCGCATGAGGTGGGGCAAGGTGTCAGCCCTCCTTGTTCTCCGCGTCCCTCCGTTCCTCCGCTTCTCCGCGTTAAAAGCTGAGTTGTACTCGC
>CALCHA010000309.1 GCA_937901265.1 uncultured Phycisphaerales bacterium | reverse complement strand
TCGACGGATCCCACCACACCGAGCCACAACACCGATGCGTGCGATGTGTCCGGCTCGCACGTGCTGATCGAGGATTGCAACGTGAGCGTCGGCGATGACAACTTCACCTGCGGCGGCGGCACGTCGGACGTCTTGATTCGGCATTGCACGTATGGCTATGGGCATGGCGTGTCGATCGGCAGCCCGACGGCGGGCGGCGTGTCGGACCTCACGGTCGAGGATTGCACGTTCACCAACACCGAGTGCGGGATTCGCATCAAGAGCGATCGCGACCGCGGCGGAACGGTGCAGCGGCTCACCTATCGAAATCTGAAGATGACGAACGTGGACGTGCCGATCCTGATTTATGCGGAGTATGCGGCGACGGAAAAGGAATACCGCGACTTGAACAACCTGACGGCGGAGATTGCGACGAAGTACGAGCCCAAGCCGGTGGGGGAACGCACGCCGATCTACAAGGACATCACGTTCAGCAACATCACGGCGACGGTCGCCAAGGGCAAGCGCGCGGGGCTGATCTGGGGCTTGCCCGAGGCGCCGGTGACCAACGTGGTGCTGCAGAACGTGGAGATCACGGCGGACAAGCCGTTCGGGATTTACAACGCGAAGGGGGTGAAGGTGGAGAATTGCAAAATCGTGACCCCGGAGGGGGTGAACAAGCTGTCGACCGGCAACGCGGAGGTGACGGTGACGCCGTAAGGGGGGACGAGTGGTCAGTGGCCAGTGGTCAGTGTCAGTGGGGTATGGGGGAAGTGGGGGGGAGGGCGGGGGAATTATTGGGCGGGGGTGTTGGCGCCGGAGGGGTCGATCTTGATGCGGATGTGGGTATCGAGCAGGCCCGGCCAAACGGTGATGGCGCAGTTTTCGTTGTTCTTGGTGAAGTGCAGCGTGATTTCCTTGTGGAGCTGCGACTGGTCGACGAGCGTCCAGCCGCGGGAGGGGAGCTGGTCGCGGTAGAAGCGGACGACGGGGAGCACGTCGTCGTCGCCTTTGTATTGATGGTCGACGAAGCGCAGGCCGGAGGAGGGGATCACCTGGCTGGTCGAGTTGCTGGTCATGGAAAAGCCGGCGGGCACGGGGACGTCGGCGATCGGCGAGGTGATCGAGGGAATGAGGGCGGGCTGCGTTTCCGGGGCGGCGGCGTGGTTGGAGGAGCAGGCGGAGGTGGCGGCGATCAGCGTGCCGAGAAGCGTGGCGAGAAGAGCGGATCCAGCGCGGCCGGTAGGACGCATGTTGCCTCCAATGCAAAAGCGTTGTGCAGAGATGGGGGGATTTTACGGAGGCGGCGCGGCGTTGTCGAACGGGTTTTGACGGGCGCGCCGGCGCGTGCGACAGTAGGCCGCCATGAGCAGGACAGGCAAAAGGCGCAACGTGCGGCGGGCGAGCGACGGCGTGCGGTTCGCCGCGGCGGTGCTGGTGCTGCTGGTGATCGTCACGGTGGCGGCGCTGGCGGTGGTGCGCCTGCGGCAGGCGGCGCTGCGGGCGCACGAGCACGCAGCGCCGATGACCGGGCCGGCGGGCGCGGGCGGGGCATCGCTGATCGGCGAACAGGGGATCGTCTTCGGCGGGTTGCCGGTGGCGGAGGCGGACGCGGGGCCGGTGGAGGTGCTGCGCAACACGGCGTACATCTCGGGCTATTCGGAGCGGCGGAAGGATCCGCTCTGGGTGGCCTACCACGTGATACACATGGAGCATCCGTTTCACCTGGAGCGGCCGAAGGGGAATTTTTTAACCGACCTGCGCACCAGCGCAAAAGTCACGCACGAGGATTACACCGGCTCGGGCTTCGATCGCGGGCACATGGCGCCCAACTCCGCGATCGCGCATTGTTTCGGCGAGGAGGCGCAGCGCGAGACCTTTTTGCTGAGCAACA
>CALCHA010000308.1 GCA_937901265.1 uncultured Phycisphaerales bacterium | reverse complement strand
CTGGTGAAAAACGGTTCGCCGGCTGCTTTAGGCACCACGCCGCTGCGTGCGGGCATGCTCATCACCAAGGTGGATGACCAGCCGGTGGATGATGAGAAGTCCTTCACCGAGGTGATGGCAAAGGAGACCGCGCGGCCCGACCTGAAGGAGATGGTCTTCAGCGTCATCCTGCCCAACGGCGACACGCAGGTTTGTCGCGTGGACCTGACGAAGTAGCGCGAGCGGGATGCCCACGCGGAGCCTTGCGTTCAAACGATCCGAAAAGTCGAGAAGCACCTGACGGTGGTACCGCCAGGTGCTTCTTTCTTTGATCGACGGAGGGGAGGGAACTCGATGCTCAATACTGCCGTTCTTTCACGGCCTGGGCGGCATTGCTGGAGTCAAACAGCTCCTCCTTGGAGTACTGCTTCGCCTCGACCTTCTGGCCCGCGGCGACTTTTTCGGCGGCGTCGAAGAGCGCCGGCCCGAGCAGCGGCTTGCACTCGACGGTGCAGTTGGCCTCGCCGTTGGCGATGGCCTGGACCATGGCCTTTTCGCCATCGACCGAAACGATCAGCAGGTCCTTGCCCGGCTGTTTGCCAGCTTCCTTGATGGCCTGAATGGCGCCCAGGGCCATGTCGTCGTTGTGCGCGAAGACGGCGGTCATACCCTTGAGATCGGGATTCTTCAGGAACGCCTCCATGACCTGCTTGCCCTGCGCCGTCTCAAATTCCCCGCTCTTCGAGGCGATGACCTTCATGCCGGGGTATTTCGCAATGGCTTCTTCAAAGCCCTTCTTCCGGTCGACGGCCGCGGCCGAGCCGTTCTGGCCTTCGATCTCGACGATCTGCGCCTTGCCATCGGTCTTCTTGGCGAGCCACTCACCGACGCGCTGACCTTCCTCATCGAAGTTGGACCCGATGAAACAGACGTAGAGATCGGGCGAGGAATCGATGGCGCGGTCCGCGATGATGACGGGAATGTTGGCGTTCTTGGCGGCCTTGAGGCTGGGGTCCCAGCCGAAGTTCTGCAGCGGGTCGAGGATGATCACATCGACGCCCTGGGCGATGAGGGTGCTCATCGCGGCGCGCTGCTTGTCCACGCTGCCTTCGCCCGAGATGAAGTTCAGCTTGATGCCCCGCTTTTCCGCTTCGCTCTTCACGGAGTTGGTATTGGCGGCACGCCACGCGGATTCTGAGCCGGTCTGGATGAACCCGACGTTAATGGGCTTGGACGCGGCGTTGGTGGTCGGGCTCCCCGTGGGGCTCGATCCGGCTGGCTGCGTATTGTCGCCACAGGCGGCCAGCGCCAAAGCGACAACGGCCAGACAGACACCATGCAAGAGACGCTGGGTGGACATAAATCGTTTCCTCCGATGAATAACAGGATCACGTTTCAACCAGTGTATCGAGAAGGCGCAGGGCAGGCGAGAGCCTTCGGGCCTTCGGGTGGCGTCAGACCGCGTGCGACGGCGAACCCCCGGCGGCGTGGGCGATGGCCTGCATGATCTCTCCCTCGGTGACCTGATCGCCGGCGAGTTCGGCCACCTTGCGGCGGTCGCGCAGCACCACGACACGCTGGCAGGAACGCGCCACTTCTTCCAGCTCCGACGAAATGAATATCACCGCGAGACCCTTCTGCCGCAGGTCGTCGACGTAACGCGCGATTTCGAATTTCGCCCCGACGTCGATGCCGCGCGTCGGCTCATCGAGAATCAGCAGCGTCGGATTCGCCGCCAGCCAGCGGGCCAGGATGGCTTTCTGCTGGTTGCCTCCCGAAAGAAACCGGATCGGCGTCTCGGCGGAGGCGGTCTTGATGCCCAGGGCGCGGATGAACCGGTCCGTGATCTGCCGCTGCTCCGCCGGGCGAATCCGCCGCAGCCATCCCCGGCGGGTCTGCAGCACCAGGATGATGTTCTCGCGCACCGAAAGATCGGGCACGATGCCGGCCAGCTTGCGGTCCTCGGGGATGAACCCCATGCCGTGATTGATGGCGGTTTTGGGCGAGCGGATACGCAGGGGAATTCCGGCCAGCGAGAGAGTCCCCGAGTCAGGCCGGTCCGCGCCGAAAAGCAGCCGCACAAATTCGGTGCGGCCCGAGCCGAGCAGCCCCGCGAGGCCGACCGTTTCACCGGCCTTGACCGAAAAATCCATCGGCTGGATGGAGCCGGTCCGGCCGAGGTTGCGCGCTGCGAGGACGGTGACGGCATCGGTGCGCGTCGCGGCGGTGCCCGGCGTTAACCCGCCGGAGACCCGGGTGGCATGCTCCACTTCGCGGCCCATCATGCGGGCGATCAGCTCCAGCCGCGGCAGGGCGGCGGCCTCATATTCGCCGACCAGCTTTCCGTTGCGCAGCACCGTGATTTTGTTCGAGACGGCGTAGACCTGATCCATAAAGTGCGTGACGAACACAATGCCCATGCCCTCGGCGGCGAGCTTGCGCATGATGCCAAAAAGCGTCTTGACCTCGTTCTCATCGAGCGAGGAGGTCGGCTCATCAAGGATGAGCACGCGGGCCGAGAAATCCACGGCACGAGCGATGGCGACCATCTGCTGGATGGCGATCGAGCAGGAATTCAGCGGCCGCGAAACGTCCAGCTCGGCCAGCCCGGGGCCCAGGCGTGCCAAAGCCCTCTTGGCGCGAACGCGTGTCGAGCGCCAGTTGATGAGCCCGCACTTGCCGGGCTGGCGGCCGAGGAAAAGATTCTCGGCGATGGAGAGCTGCGCGATCAGGTTCACTTCCTGATACACCGTGGAAATGCCCAGCTGCTGGGCGGCGAGAGGCGAGGTGGGGGCGATGGGCTTGCCGGCGAGGTGGGCGGTGCCGGCATCGCGCGGGTAGACGCCGGTAAGCACCTTGATCAGCGTCGACTTGCCGGCGCCGTTTTCCCCCATCAGGGCGTGGATGTCGCCAGCGCGGAGGGTGAAGTCGACGCCGTCCAGGGCGCGGGTGCCGGTGAATTGCTTGGTCACGCCGCGCATCTCAAGGAGAGCCGCACTGGAACGAGAGGGTAAGGCGCTCATGGGGACCCCTGATTGGCTTGCCGAGGCTAGTAAATAGTGATAAGTAGGTGCGCCGTCAAATGTGGCACCCGGTCAACACACGCAAGGCCCGCATGTCCGCAAGTCCAGAAACGCCCCCGAACCCGCTGCCGGCACTCACTTCGCCGCAGCGCCAGTCGCTGTTGACCCGCCTGCGCTCCTTCCCGCTGCTCTGGCCGGTGGTCGCGCTGGCCGTCCTGCTGCTGGTGGACCTGATCCACTCGCCCAGTTTTTTCAAGATTCAGTTCATCAACACCGGCGGCGCCGGGGCGGCGCACTGGCAGCTTTTCGGCAGCCCCGTCGACATTCTGAACAATGGCGCGCCGGTCATGCTGATGGCCCTGGGGATGGCGATGGTCATCGGCACGGGAGGCATCGACCTGAGTGTCGGGGCGGTCATGGCCATCGCGGCCGCCATGGCCGCGGGCATGCTCGTGCCGGGGCAGACCGCCTTCGCGGGCATGGCCCCGCAGGGCACCGCCATTGCCATCGCAGCGGCCCTCCTGCTGGCGGGACTTGCCGGGGCATGGAACGGGATGCTCGTGGCAGTCTTCCGGGTCCAGCCGATCGTGGCCACCCTCGTGCTCATGGTCGCCGGGCGCGGCATCGCCAAGCTGATCACCGGCGGCCTGCAACCCGCCATTCCCGAGGCGACCTGGCCCGCGTTTGCCTACCTCGGCCGCGGAACGTTCTTGTGGCTTCCCGTGCCCGTCACCGTGGTCCTCCTCGTCGCCATCGTCACCCTGGTGGTCACCCGCTTGACGGCGCTGGGCCTCTTCATCGAGTCCATCGGCAACAACCCCGTTGCATCGACCTACGCGGGCGTCCCGGCACGCCTGGTCACGGTCCTCGCCTACACCTTCAGCGGACTCTGTGCCGGTCTGGCTGGCCTCATCCAGTGCTCCAACGTCATGAGCGTGAATCCCGGCAAGACCGGTTTGAACAAAGAACTTGATGCCATCCTCGCGGTCGCCGTCGGCGGCACGGCGCTCACCGGCGGGCGATTCTCCCTGGTCGGAGCGCTGATCGGGGCGGTGATCATGCAGACGTTGAACACCACCATCCTGACCTCCGGCCTGCCCTCGGACACCACGCTCGCCGTCGAGGCCATCGTCGTCGTCGCTATCTGCCTGCTGCAGTCCGAACGCTTCCGCGGGCTCGCGTTGCGCGCGGTTCATGTCTTTCGGCCACGGGTGGCGGCATGAAAACGGCCCTGCACGTCCTCCGATCGCCCCTGGTTTCCACGGCCCTGGTGCTCCTGCTGATCTACGGCTTCAGTTGCTGGAAGTTCCCCAAGTTCGGCTCGGCTTTCAACTTCGTGGCGATGCTGCAGCAGCATGCCGATCTGGGGATCGTGGCCGCAGGGGTGACGCTCGTGATCCTCTCCGGCGGCATCGATCTGTCGGTGGGTGCCGCGATCGGCCTGGGGACGATCCTGATGGCCGTGATGATGGAACATCACGTTTCGGCGGCAGTGTCGATCCTCACGGTCATTCTGCTGCTGGGCGTCGGCGGGGCGGTGCAGGGGCTGATCGTGCACCTTTTTGTGGTGCCTCCGTTCTTGATCACCCTGGGAGGCATGTTCCTGTATCGCGGGGTGGCGCTGCTGATTTCGACGGAACAAATACCGGTAAAGGACAAAGGGTTTGAGGCGCTGACGGATTTTTCGTTTCGCCTGTTCCCGTCGCTGCACCTCAAGCCGCAGCCGTCGGTGATGCTGCCGGGGTTGATGCTGGTGGGGGTGCTGGTGGCGACGGGGGTGATTCTGCGCTGGACACGGTTCGGGCGGAACGCCTATGCCGTGGGGGGCAGCGAGGGCTCGGCGTTGTTGATGGGGCTGCCGGTGGCGCGGACGAAGGTGGGGGTCTATGCGTGGAGCGGCCTGGGC
>CALCHA010000307.1 GCA_937901265.1 uncultured Phycisphaerales bacterium | reverse complement strand
CCGGCCAGGATCGCGGCGGCGGCGGCAACGAAGGGAAGCTTGGGCATGGCGATGGACCTCGGTATTGGGGCAACTCAGATTTCCGCCGAAAGGGCGGGATGGGTGGCGCTGGCTGACAGGCTGAGGTGAACCAGTATGCGGTCGAGGACGAGTTTGGCAAAGCCCTCCGGACCGAAAAAGCCGACGTCGACGCGAATTTCAGTGATGTGTCCGGAGCGGCGGATAAGCGTGCAGGCGACCTCCTGATCGCGATCGTCTCGGAAAATGATCTTCTGCTGCTCGGGATGAATCGCGACGCGGACGAAGTGCAGCTCCAGTTCCTGACCGACGGCCTTGGTGGCGGCAATGGAGTCGTCGACGGTGACGTTCGTGAAGCGGTCGGTTTTGCCGGCACGGAAGGCGGCGCCGATGGCGTCGACCGCCGAGCCAATGGCGTCGCCGCTGGCGCTGGCAGCGTCGCAACCGGGCAGCGTCAGGAGCGTGGCCGCGAGGGTGCACAGCAGAAGGCCCGTGGCGGCTGGACGGAGAAATCGGGGAGTGGTCATGGGGACCTCCGTGCAAGGGAAATGGGCCGGGGCTGCAGTAATCAGGCGCTTCGCGCGTTGTGAAAAAGGACACATGCCCGGCCGAAACGATTAGGATGCGGGGAGCGGGGCGGCGGGTCAACCGGAGGAAACGCGATGCGCACGCAGGCGGTAGGAATTCTGGCGGCAGTGGCGGTGATGGCCTGCAGCGCGGTGGCACAAGCCGACGAGCCGGTGGCGGGCAACGGCCCCTGGTCGTTGCGCATGGCCGAGGGGTTGGTGCAGCGCTATCCCAAGGGAACGATGTTCGAGCAGCGGCGGCCGACGGATGAACCCAAGTGGTCCTACTCGGTGGCGCTGGTGGTGCGTGCGATCGGGGAGGTGGGCCTGGAGAAGAACAAGCCGGCGCTGGTCCAGTATGCACGCGACTACGCCGATGCCTTCGTGAATGCCGACGGCGTCATCGATCCGAAAAAGTACACACCAGCGGGCTATCGGCTGGACGATGTCGCGCCGGGGAAGTTGCTGCTGATGCTCTCGCAGAACACGAAAGATGGGCGTTACCTCAAGGCCGCCGACGAGCTGGTTGAGCAATTCAAGAAGCAGCCGCGCAATTCGGATGGCGGGTTCTGGCACAAGCAGATTTACCCGCGGCAGATGTGGGCGGACGGCATTTACATGGGCTGCCCGTTCCTGGCGGAATATGCGTACCTGTCGAACCGGGAAAGTTTTTATGATGAGGCGGCGACGCAGATCCTGCTGTTCGCCAACCATGCGCTGGACGCCAGGACGGGGCTGGTGTGGCATGCGTATGACGATGCGAAAGTGCAGAAGTGGGCGGACAAGCAGACGGGCTTGAGCCCGAACTTCTGGGGCCGGGCGGTGGGGTGGTATGCGGCGGGGATCGTGGAGACGCTGGACTATCTGCCAGCAAAGCATCCGCAGCGCGGGGCGATCATCAAGGTGCTGCAGGAACTGGCGGCGGGAATCGAAAAGGTGCAGGACAAGAAGAGTGGGGTGTGGTGGCAGGTGCTCGACAAGCCGGAGGCGGAGGGGAATTACCTGGAAGCGTCGGCGTCGTCGATGTTCTGCTATGTGCTGGCGAAGGGGGCGCGGCTGGGGTACCTCGATGAGCATTACGCGGCGGTCGCGCAGCGAGGCTATGCGGGGGTGCTGAAGGAGTTCGTGCGGAACGATCCGCAGAATGGTGGGTTAATGCTGATCAACACCTGCTCGGTGGC
>CALCHA010000306.1 GCA_937901265.1 uncultured Phycisphaerales bacterium | reverse complement strand
ACCTTCGCCCTGCTCAACGAGGGCAAAACGCTCACCGGGGATCTCGGCGGAAAATCCAAATGCCCCGAAGTCGCCGCCGCGGTCATTGCTAAAATGGCATAGCTTCGCGTGTCGCACTGGAGACGACCATGCCTGCCAAAAAGCCCGCCGCCCCCAAGAAACGTCTCGCCCGCTACCGCGCCAAACGGGACTTCACGAAGACCCCCGAACCCACCGGCGGCAGGCCCGCCGCCGAAAAGGCCCGGGCGTTTTGTGTCCAGAAGCACCTCGCCTCCCACCTCCACTACGACTTCCGCCTCGAGCACCGCGGCGTGCTGCTCTCCTGGGCCATCCCCAAGGGCCCCTCGCTCAACCCGCGCGACAAACGCCTCGCCATGCGCGTCGAAGACCATCCCTACGACTACCGCACCTTCGAGGGCGTGATCCCCGCCGGCTACGGTGCCGGCGTCGTCATGCTGTGGGATGAAGGCACCTGGAGCCCCGAAGCCGGCTTCGAGAATGTCTCCGTCGCATTGAAAAAGGGCGAGCTCAAGTTCACCCTCGACGCCGCAAAACTCAAAGGTTCCTGGGTCCTGATCCGTATCCGCGGCGGCCCCACCCCCACCGGCGAACGCGAGCAGTGGCTCCTCATCAAGCACAAGGACCAGTGGGTTGGCGTCATAAACGTGACCGAAAAATTCCCCACCTCCGTCCGCACCGACCGCGACTTCGAAGGGATTCTCAAGAGCGACCCCGACGTCTGGCAAAGCCACAAAGCCGCCGGCGGATCCGACGACATGCAGAAAATCATCGAGAAGGTGCTCGACTATACCGACAAGACGAAAAGCGGCAGCGCAGCCGCGTCCCCCAAACGCAGCCCCGCCCGCGCACGGAAGAAGTAATTGGTAATCAGTAATTAGCTGGCGCGAGCCCCATCACCCTCCCCAGGGGCGCCAATTACTATTTACCAATTACCAATCACCGTCCGCCTCACAGCCCGCCCTTCAACGGCTTCCGCGGCTTCACTGGCCCGCCCTTGGCGGCTGGTCCCGCGGCCGCAGCACCCCCACTGGCCCCGCCCGCGGTCGCGGCTTTGGCCGGCTCAGGCTGCAGCTCGCCGCTGGCGATCTTCCCGTCCCGCTCCGCCTCCGCCATGGACAGCGATATCCGCCGCTTCTCGCGGTCGATGCCCAGCACCTTCGCCCGCACCTTGTCGCCATCCTTCGCTACCTCGCCGGGCCGATTGATGCGTTTCATCGCCATCTGGCTCACATGCACCAGCCCCTCCACGCCCGGCGCCAATTCCACGAACGCCCCGAACTCCACCACCTTCTTCACCGTGCCATCGACCACGGTGCCCACCGCGAAATCCTGCTCCACCATGTCCCACGGGTCTTGCGCCAACTGCTTCAGGCTCAGCGACACCCGCTTCTTTTCCTTGTCCACCGCGATGATCATCACCTGCACCTTGGTCCCCTCCTGCACCACCTTCTTCGGATCCGCCACCCGCTGGTGGCTCATCGCCGAGACGTGCAGCAGCCCATCCACCCCGCCCAGATCAATAAATGCCCCGTACGGCTGCACGCTGCGCACCGTTCCCTCCCGCACCTGCCCCACCGACAGCTCACCCCACGTCTGCTCCGCCATCTTCGCTTCGGCCTCTTCCATGATCGCCCGGCGCGACAGCAGAATGTTGTGGTCCTCACGGTCCACCTTCATCACCCGCACCGGCATCTTCTGGTTGAGAAACACCGAGAGGTCCTGGTGGAACCGCGTGTCCACCTGTCCCGCCGGCATGAACGCCCGCGTGCTGCCGACCTTCAGCTCCAGCCCGCCCTTGTTCACCCCGGTCACGATCGCCTCCACCGTGTCTCCCACGGTCAGCGTCTCCCACGCCCCATGCTGCACCGCCCCCTTACGCGCCAACAGCACCAGCCCTTCGCGCGCGTCGTAGCCTTTGTAAATGAATTCGTATTCCTGCCCCGGCTCGACGCCCTTGGCCTCGCCGCCCTCGGCCGCCTTGTCAAACTGGTCCAGCGGGCAGATGCCCTGGCTCTTGCCGCCGATGTCCACGAGCACATTCAAGCCCTGGATGGCGACGACTTTTCCGCGCTTGACGTTGTCGGGGTTGACCCGCTCCTCATGCCGCCGCGCGCCGGGCCGCCCGCCGCGCACGGGCCGCGAGGGATCCAGCTTCGGACCGCTCTCCGCCGGTGCCTGCGTCACCCCGTGGGCCATCAGGTCCTCGATGGACATACCGCCCAGCGCCTGGTTGACCTCCTGGTCGATCTCCGTCTTTTCCTTGTTCCCCGCCGCCGGGGGCGGAATGAAGGGAATGCCATGGGCTTGCGATTCGGCGGAATGCGGGGCGTTGTGCTCGGACGTCATATCGGGGCCTCAAGACTGAACCGTGGGTACGCGGCCCGGGCAACACGCGCCCGGCGGAAACTGCGCATCCTACCCTATGCGCTTTGTTTGCAAAACCTCCCGCGACAGCCCAACGCACTTTGCGCGGGGATCGTACGCCACCGGCGCCAGCCTGCGTATTCCCGGCGCACGCTGCAGCAAAAGTCTTCGGCCACCCCCGCCTCCCTTTCGCGCAGGCCGCCGGACGAAGTAAGCAACACTCGCGCGTCATCATTTGCGTCCTCCGCCCACGCCTCGTATCTTCGGACGGGTGATGAACTTCAGCTTTTCCATGTCGCGCCGTCGCCTCCTTCAGACCGCCCTCGCCACCAGCGGAGCTGCCCTCGTCGGGTGGCTGCCCGGCTGTCAGGATTCCCCGCCCGATGGGTCGCCCCTGACCCACCCGCCGGGGACACAGTCCCTGCCCCCGACAGCGCCTCGACCGCTGGTTCCGCCACCGCCCGCGCCGATTCGCCTCGAAAAGCCGCGGGTCCTTGGTCCGCTCACGCCGGCGCTGATCGCCGTCCCTGAGCAGTTGCCCGAGCCGCAGATTCGCATCAAGCTCACCGACGATATGCCCCAGCCGCCCGTGATCCGCAAGGGGGCCTACCGCGGGCGCATCGACATCGTCAAAGTGCCCCAGGCCGGAGGCGGGGTGAAGTACGCTGCCGTCAACAGCGTCCCGATGGAGGCGTACCTGCAAGGCGTCCTGGCCAAGGAACTGTATGGTTCGTGGGAGCTGGCGGCCTACCAGGCGCAGGCGATCGCGGCGCGCACCTTCGCGCTCTATTCGCTCAAAACGCATATGCTCCTCGCCCCCGGAAAACTCTGGGACCTCTCGGATGATCAGGGTTCGCAAATGTATGGCGGCATCGCCGGCGAAACCGCCAAGGCCAAGGCCGCCGTCGCCGCCACCAAGGGGCAGGTGCTCATGTTCCTCCAACCCGCCCCGGCACCCTCGGGTATTTTCTGTTCGCGCTATTCCGCCTGCTCCGGTGGGGCGTCGCAGGACCCCTTCGAGGCGTGGGGGGACGCCTCCCTGCCCCCGCTTTCCGGCCGCGTCCTGGGCCCCGTGGACAACAACTGCCCCAAGTACCAGTGGCCCACGCTGCCGGTGAGCAAGTTCGACGTCACGCGCTGCATGCGAAGCTGGGGCGAACGCAATGCGTTCGCTCATTTGCTGAAGCTGGGGGCCATTCGCGGCGTCACCGTGGCCAAACGAAACGCCCTGACCGGAAGGCCCACCGAGCTGCAGCTCACCGACACCGCCGGCCGCACCGCCCCCATCCGTGCCGAGGAATTCCGCATCGCCCTGCTCACCGATCCCGCCGGCCAGGCCCCCAAGCCCTTCTCCAGTTTCTTCGAGCTGCAGGACGCCGGCACGAATATCCTGCTCACCGGCGGCCGCGGCTACGGCCACGGCATCGGCCTGTCGCAGTGGGGAGCGCAGGCGATGGCCCTGCAGGCGCGAACCCACGGCCAAATCCTGGGGTTCTATTACCCCGGAGCCAGTTTACGAACATTGTGGTGACCCGCTCCGCCCCCGTGGCACCCGGCCCAACCCCTACTGGGCGATACAGGATTCGAACCTGTGACCTCATGCGTGTCATGCATGCGCTCTAA
>CALCHA010000305.1 GCA_937901265.1 uncultured Phycisphaerales bacterium | reverse complement strand
TGGCTGGCGTTCTGGTGGCGGTGATCGGCGTTGCTGTGGTTTCGTATGCGGGGCACCAGAAAGAGTTGCAGCTGCAGGGGGAGATCAGGGAATTCAATTTGACGCTGGGGCTGTTGCTGGCGGTGATGTGCGGAATTTTTTCATCGGGCATGTCGTTCGCGATTGACGCGGCGAAACCGATGCAGGATGCGGCGCTGCACCTGGGCGTGAATCCGCTGTATTCGGCGCTGCCGAGCTACGTGATCATCATGGGCGGCGGCGCGGTCGTGAATCTGGCGTACTGCTTTATTCGCCTGGCTTCGCTGAAGCGGATCTCGCTGCGTGCTGATCTGTCGCAGGACGCACCGACGCTGATGCGCAACGCGGCGCTGGCGTCGACGGGCGGAATCATGTGGTATCTGCAGTTCTTCTTTTACGCGTGGGGTGCAGCGAACATTCCGCAGTCGATGTCGTATGCAAATTGGATGCTCCACATGAGCATTTACGTGCTATGCGGTGGAATTGTTGGACTTGCGCTTGGCGAATGGAAACACGTGAAGGGTCGGCCGGTACAGATGCTGTGGGCGGGAATCGTGATCATTATTATTGCAGCGAACCTGGTGGGGCTGGGAATGCGGTCGTAGGACAGTGAACAGTGTGCAGTGAACTGAAGAACACCGGAGCACTCGCTCCGGCGTTGGTGTGTTGGACGCCGCCCGGCAGGGCCTGGGCAGGCATTCGGAGCATTAAAAGGCAGATGTCGAGTCTGCAGCTCTCTCAGTTTTCCTGCTTGTTTTCTTCGAGAGGAATTTGCAGGGTACCGACGCGGCCGCTGGCTGGATCCCAGACGGCGAGATAGAGGTATTTTTGACTTTTGGGCAGATTGATGGATTGCGCAAAAGAGATGAGCCCGCCGGAAACGGTTGTGGCATCTGCTTCATTGAACGACAGCGTGAGCGTTTGGCTGAGGCTGGCGCCAATACGTCCGGTGCCATTGAAAGCGAGTACTGCGGCTCCGACGTGAATGGTCCCGGTGTTGTTGTGCGTGGTTTTGCGGAAATCCTCGATGGGAACCTTGTACTGCACGGTATAGGTTCTCTGTCCGCGGCTGGGTGGCTTTTCCGGCGGGTTGGGTGATTTGCCGACCATAGGAGGCGGCATCTGATCGGCTGGAAGAACTTTGACCTGGAAGATAATCGGCTGGTTCTTTGCGTCGAGGACGCGCTCGTCCGTGCTGCCGGGCTTAAGTGCGTTGCGCATACGCGGCGCGCGCCCAGGCCGCTCGAGTGGCCCGTCGTCAAAATAACCCTGACGATAA
>CALCHA010000304.1 GCA_937901265.1 uncultured Phycisphaerales bacterium | reverse complement strand
CGCTAGAAGGACTGGGGGATGGTTCATGGAAACCGGGCGCATCGCCGATCGAGGGGGGATGAATGCGGGGATTGATTCGATTTATGAGACGGGGCGGGTGGTGCTGGCGGATGGGCGGGAGGTGGATCCCTTTCCGGTGGCGATCAAGCGGGCGGAGGGGGAGATGTTGTATCGGCTGGTGCGCGCAGTGAAGCCGGCGGCGACGCTGGAGGTGGGGATGGCGTGGGGGCTGTCGGCGATGTTTATTTGTCAGGCGCTGGAGGAGAATCGGCGCGGGGGACACACGGCGGTTGATCCGTTTCAGGCAAAGTTTCATTATGCGGGGGTCGAGAACGTGCGGCGGGCGGGGCTGGGCGGGCGGCTCACGTTTGTGGAGGAGTTATCGCAGACGGCGTTGGCGCGGATGGTGACGGAGGGGAAGCGGTTTGAGCTGGTGTTTATCGATGGGGGGCATTTGTTTGATCTGGCGTTTGTGGACTTTTTCTTTGCGGACCAGATGGTGCCGGTGGGCGGGTATGTGGTGTTCGACGACTTGTGGATGCCGGCGGTGCGGAAGGTGCTGCGGTTCATTTTGCGGAACAGGGGGTATGTGATTGCGGAGGAGGTGATGGGGGAGCGGGGGGCATTCGTGCAGCGGCATTTGCAGAATCTGCGCTACCAGTTGAAGAAGCGGGTGAAGGGGCGGCGAAGTCTGGGGACGGGGAGCGAGATGGATTTTCATGGGGGGCGGAATGTGAACTGGTGTGTGCTGCGGAAGGTGGGAGAGGATGGGCGGGCGTGGGATCATTATGCGGCGTTTTGATAGGGGGACGACGACGATGGGGGACGACGACGCGACGACGCCGACGACGTTTAACCACAAAAGGATGAAGGGATGAAGGACCACGAAGGGGGGCGGTGGGATCGGGTGGGGCATTTCGGGAGCGGGATGTGGCTTTGTTTTCTTTAATTGATGATGCGGTGGAGCGCGTCTTTGAGGCGGATGGTGTTGAAGTTGATGAGGAAGGCGAGGCGTTTTTCGGCGAGGCGCGCGTGGGTGCGGGTTTGTTGAAAATCGATGGGGTGGAGTTCTTTGACGGCTTTGCATTCGACGATGACGACGTTGTTCACCAACAGGTCGATGCGGTAGGCGACTTCGACGAAGAGGCCCTCGTAGGAGATCGGGACGGGGACTTGGCGCTGGGCCTTGTAGCCGCGAAGGGTGAGTTCGTGGGCCAGGAATTGTTCGTAGACGGATTCGAGAAGTCCCGGGCCGAGATGGCGGTGGATTTTGATGGCGGCGTCGACAATTTGGGTTGCGACAGCTTCGGTTTCTTCGGGGATGGGGGCGAAGGTGTCCATGATTCCTCTTACAGGGACGACGACGACCACGACGGTTAACCACAAAGGCCACATGTTGGTCGAAGGGAGTTATCGACATGCAGCGGATGCTTCACTGACTTTTGTGGTTGCGGATTTTTGTGTGAGGTGGCGGTTCAGTGAAATCCCTTTGTGGTCCTTTGTGCTCTTTGTTTCTTTGTGGTGAACGTCGTCGTCGTCGTGACGGTTATTCGCCGCGGAGGAGGTCTTCGTAGGTTTCGCGTTTTCGGATGAGGGTGTAGGAGTCGCCGTCGACGAGGACTTCGGCGGCGCGGGGGCGGGCGTTGTAGTTGGAGGCCATGGCCATGCCGTAGGCGCCGGCGGAGAAGATGGCGAGGAGGTCGCCGCGGTGGGTGGGGGGGAGGTAGCGGTCTTTGGCGAGGTAGTCGCCGGACTCGCAGATGGGTCCGACGACGTCGACTTTTTCGTCGTTGTCGGTGCGCAGGGTGGAGGTGCGGTTGGGGGGCGTGGCGGCGGCGGCGGGCCAGATGAAGTGGTAGGACTCGTAGAGGGTGGGGCGGATGAGGTCGTTCATGGCGGCGTCGGCGATGATGAACTTTTTGGCGCCGCCCTGTTTGGTGTATTGGACGGTGGAAAGCAGGATGCCGGCGTTTGCGGAAATGGAGCGGCCCGGTTCGAGGATGATTTTCAGGCCGGCGGCGGCGCGGGATTGGAGGAGGGGGACGATCGCGGCGGCGTAATCGGCGGCGGAAGGGGCTTCGGTGCCCTCGTAGAAGGCGGCGAAACCGCCACCAATGTCGAGGGTGTTGATGAGGATGCCGTCCGCGGCGAGTTCGTCGATGAGGGCGAGGCCCTTGGTGATGGCGTCGACGTAGGGGGCGGTGATCTTGATAGGGGAGCCGATGTGGAGATGGAGGGCGTTAAGCCGGGCGTGCTGGGCCTTGGCGGCGGCGCGGTAGAAGGCGGCGGCGCGGTCGATGTCGACGCCGAACTTGGTTTCTTTTTTGCCGGTGAAGGTTTTGGCGTGGGTCTGCGATTTATTTTCGATGTCGGGGTTGACGCGGAGGGCGGCGTTGGGCGTTTTGCCAAGTTTGCCGGCGATTTTGTCGAGGTTCCAGAATTCCTCTTCGGATTCGATATTGAACCAGCCGATACCGCTGGAATTCTGAATGCTGAATGCTGAATGCTGAAATTCCCCCCCCCTGCTGGCGGTGAGAGCTTCGGTGATTTCCTTGTCGGTTTTGCCGACGCCGGCGAAGAAGATCTTTTGCGGATCGCAGCCGGCCTTGAGTGCACGGTAGAGTTCGCCGCCGGAGGTGACATCCATGCCGGAGCCGGCGTTGACGAGGAGTCGGACGAGGTTGACGTTGCCACAGGATTTGATGGAGTAGCAGAGGAGGGGATTGAGGGGGGCGAAGGCGTCGGCGATGCGTTGGTAGTGGGTGAGGAGGGTGGCCTTGGAGTAGATGTAGACGGGGGTGCCGACGTCCTGGGCACTGAGGGAGACGGGGCCGTTTTCGGAGCCGAGCTGGCCATCGCGGTAGAGGAAGTGGTCCATGGCGGCGGGGTCCTTCGGGTCAGGCGAAACGGGAATCGGGCATCATAGCGGCGGGGGTGGGCGGCGTCTTGGGTTGGGGGGTGTCGAGGCAGGTTTTGGCGGCGGTGAGGAGTTGGGATTTTTGCTCGGCGGGCATGAGGGAGATGAGGAGGGAGAGGAGGGCGGGGTCCAGAAGGGGGTCGGCGAGGGGGTCTGGGGCGGCCCGTGGGTTTGGGGTTAATAGAGGGGCCTGGGGAGGCAGGGTTGGGTTTTTGGGGGTGGGGGCGGGGACGGGGTGAGAAGGTGGAGGGGGGGCGGTGCCTGTGGTGGCCCGGGTGGTGGGGCGGTGCGGGG
>CALCHA010000303.1 GCA_937901265.1 uncultured Phycisphaerales bacterium | reverse complement strand
CCGCCGCACTTCTTCCACCTCAGGCAACTCCGGCACAACCATCTCTCCTCGTTATCCCATTCGACCTCACCCTCGCGAACGCCAAATCGCTGCCCCGGCACGCCCCGCGCTCCTCACTTCGCCAGCACCTCGCGCCCCACCCCCTCCCGCACCGTCGCCGGCACACGCTCACGCAAATACGCGAACACTCGCCGCACCTTCGGTATCTGATAAAGCACCATCTCCGGCGTATCCGCATCCGACGAATACACCCGAATCGTCCCGATCCCCAGCACCCGCTCGATCATCCCCTGCTTCAAATCCAGGTCCGTCACGTGAAACAACGCCACCGAGCACACATCCTTCGCCAGAATCCCGCTCTCCGTGTCGATCCGCGTCGGCCGGATATAGCAACGCGCGTTGCGCGCCGCCAGATAAAAAAATGATGCGACCATCCCCATCGCTACCACCGCACAAAGCACTCCCACCGACCGATAGCGTTGCAACGGCGGCACGTACGTCAGCACCATCGCTGTCAGCACCACCAGCGTCACGCACACCAGATATTTCCAGAAATTGTCCCACTGCGACACGCACAACGCATACACCGGCGGCTCATACGGATCCGTCGGCGACGCACTTTTCGTTGCCCCCGCCGATGCCCCGCGCGACCGCACACCCGCCCCCGCCGCCGACGTCCCCGCGCCCCCCGGCGGCCGATCCAGAAACTCCCCGCAATGCTTGCACTTCTTCGCCACCGCCAGAATCACTTCCCCGCAAAACGGACACCGTTTCGTCGGCTCCGTCGGCATCGTCGCGCCCGCCGCCGTCCCGCCCGAACCGCCCCCTCCCTTCGCCACCGCCTCCGCCGACACCACCGGCATCAGCAGCCGCTTGCATTCCGGACAGCTCACCTGCCGCGACACCTCCGCCCCCGATATCACGAAGCGGTGACCGCATACGCACGTAAGCTGGTAGTCCATGCCCTCATTCTCCCCTATCCCGCAAAAATTCAAAGCCCCCGCGAAAAAATACCGCGACCTCGCCCGACCCATTCAAAAGCACCGCCCTCATTCACCGTCACGGCCGCAACAGCGCAATATTCAGCCAGTCCACACGCCCCAGAACATCCATCTTCCCATCGCTCTCGGCCCGCAGCACCAGCGTATGCGCGCCTTTCAACGCCACCGTTTGCACCGCCGGCGCCGTCGGAGCATCTCCGTTTGCCCCCCGAACCACCCGCAGATGCTCCCCTTGCCACACCGTCTTCCCATCCACCGCGACCGCCACGTTCGCCGCTCCTCCCGGCGCCGCCGAATCATCCAGCCCTACCCGGAACACCAGCGCATCGAACGTCCCGTCCAGCGCATACGTCAGCACGCTCCGTGTATGCACGCCAATCCCGCGCGCATAAACTTTCCCGCCCACCATCAATGGTCCGCCCAGCACATTCGCATCCGTCCGCGCCGGATATGTCGCCCCCATGAACGTCTCCTGCTTTTCCCCGCTCGGATCAATATCCGACAAAAACACCGTCCGCCCGCCCAGAACCTGCATCCGCGTGATCTGCTTTGCCTCCACCTTGTGCGAATGC
>CALCHA010000302.1 GCA_937901265.1 uncultured Phycisphaerales bacterium | reverse complement strand
GCTCGACGGGGCGATGCAGTTCCTTGCGCGGGCCCGCGCCGAGGCCCCCGCGCCCCCCACCTCTTCGATCTGGAAAAAACGTGCGAGCCGGATCAAACCATCAGTTTCCTTGAGCGCGACAAGGGTTACTGTATCTCCGGCGGTGGCTCAGGGATAGATGACGGCGACGGGATACCGGGCCTGCACTTTGGCCCGGGCAGACTCGGCGGCGCTCCAGGTGGCGTAGCCGCCGGCGCGGACGGCGTAGATGGGCCGACCATCATGGGTGACGGGGAAGACGCCTGCGGAAGTGCCTGCGGCCTGGAGCTCGCGTGCGAGGTTGTTGGCGTTGCCGGGGTCGGAAAAGGAGCCGAACTGCAGGGTGAAGTATTGCGCGGCGGCGCGTTCGGCGGCGCTTGCGGCGTAGGGGGCCTCACCGCTGGCGGCGGCTTTGTCCAAAAAGGGTTTGGCGCGCACCCATTGGCCCTGTGCCTGCAGGGCGCAGCCAATGCGGAAGTTGAGGTAGGCGGAGGGCCCACCGGCGGGCCCAGTGAGAGCGAACTGGTAGTCCTTGACGGCTTCGGGCCAGTTGCTGGCGTCGAAGGCGATGTCGCCGAGGGCGCGCCAGGCTTTGGCCTTGAGGTCGGGGCGGCGGGTTCTGGCGATGGCGGCGGTGAAGTCGGGGGTGGCACCGCCGCGGTCGCCGCGGCCGACGCGCGCGAGTCCGCGGAGATAGAGGGCTTCATCGGCGTTGTCGGCAGCGGGATATTTGGCGAGGTAGGCGGAAGCGGCGGCCTCGGCAGCGTCAAAGTCGCGTGCCTGGTAGCGGGTAAAACCGGCAGCGAGGGCCTTGCGATCTGCGACGGTGGCGGTGCAGGCCGCGAGACCCAGCGACGCCGCCGCCACGATTGCCACGATAGAGAAACTCGCCCGCATCATCACCTCCGGCCGTTGTTTGCGCGGGTTGACCGCGTTGTGCGTGTGGGGCGGCTCCGGTACATTCCACGAGCGCCCGCCGCATCGCAAGCAGCAACATGCCCGGCTGGCTGGAACCTGTCAACCACCGCGGGAGCAGTGCCGATGATCCTTGAGAATGTCCTCGAACACGCCGTGCGCACGCCCAACGCGGTGGCGATCGTCGATGACACGCGAACGTTGAGCTATCGCGAGTTGACCTATGGTGCCAACCTGTTTGTGGATCACCTGCGGACGCTGGCCCCGCGGGAAACGTTTGGCGACAAGGTGGGGCTGCTGATCCCCCCCACCGCGGCGTTTGCGGTGGCGTTCGGGGGCTGTCGCTGGGACGCGCGGGTGGCGTTGCCGCTGAATTATCTGCTCAAGCCGGAAGAGCTGGCGGCGATCGTGCAGGATGCGGGGCTGAAGATACTCTTCACGATCAAGCCGCTGTTGCCGCTGGCGGAAGCGGTGGCGGCGAGCGTGGGGCAGGAGAATCTGAAGGTTGTCGCGATGGAATCGCTGACATTCGAGCGGCCGAACCTGGGGGCGATGGCGTCGCTGGCGGCGAGTCCGGAAGCGCTGAGGAAGCTGGTGAAGCCGTTTCCGGGGCGTGAGCCGCACGACACGGCGGTGATCATGTACACGTCGGGGACGTCGGGCACGCCGAAGGGGGTGATGTTGACGAATGAGAATCTGGAGTCGGATGCGCGGTTGTCGTGCGAGCATGCGCGGTTCACGGAGAAGACCGTGTTTTTGGGGGTGCTGCCGATGTTCCACACGCTGGGGCTGATGGGCTGTTTTCTGATACCGGCGATGCTGGGATCGAAGGTGGTGTACCAGGCGCGTTTTTCGCCGCCGGCGGTATTTCAGGCGGTGCAGGAGCACCAGATCGAGGTGCTGATTCTGGTGCCGACGATGTATGCGGTGCTGGCGCACGCGAAGTCGGCGCATGGGGATTCGCTCAAGCCGGTGAAGATTGCGCTCTCCGGGGGTGAGGCGCTGCCGGTGGCGCTGATGGAGCAGTTTGAGGCGAAGTTCGGGATCAAGCTGATGGAGGGGTTTGGGCTGACGGAGACTTCGCCGATCGTGGCGATCAACCTTCCGTGGGCTCACAAGGCGGGGGCGGTGGGCAAGACGATTCCGGGCGTGGAGGCGAAGACGGTGGATGAGGAGGGGCGGGATTTGCCGCGCGGGGCGGACGGGGGGGAGTTGTACCTGCGCGGGCCGATGGTGATGAAGGGGTACTACGGCAAGCCGGAGCAGACGGCGGAGGTGATCACGCCGGAGGGGTGGTTCAAGACGGGGGACATCGCGCGGATTGACGCGGAGGGGTTTCTGTT
The DNA here is from genome assembly GCA_937901265.1 of uncultured Phycisphaerales bacterium. GTDB lineage: Bacteria > Planctomycetota > Phycisphaerae > WQYP01 > WQYP01 > CALCHA01. Next base: position 92 of record CALCHA010000302.1, on the reverse strand, counting down.
TATCACGGGGCGGAAGAAGGACATGATCATCATGGCGGGGGAGAAAGTTTTTCCGCGGGAGATTGAGGATGCGCTCAAGCAGCATCCGGCGG
>CALCHA010000301.1 GCA_937901265.1 uncultured Phycisphaerales bacterium | reverse complement strand
GAGAGGAAGAAGAGCGTTTCTTCGGAGGAGAGCATCCTCGCGTATTTCAGCACGCCGATCGCCCGGCCGATCTTGTCATCGAGCGCCAGCGGGCGTTCATTTTCCAGCGTCTGTCGGGCGGCCACCTCGGCCATGATGATCCGGGGGATGATGGCGTCGTTGAACTCGGTGAGAATTTCTTCTTCAGACCGGCCGAGCGTGGTCTGGTTGGAGATCTGGTAGAAATCGCCGATGGCTTCAGTGCCTTCGCCATAAAGGCCCCGGACGGCGAGGTGCATGTCCTTGGCGGCCCGGAAGACTTTGTCGATTTCTCCGGTGAGCTTGAGGGCGGGCAGGTGCAGCATGACCGACACGCGCAGCCCGGTGCCGAGGTTGGTGGGGCAGGCGGTGAGAAAGCCGAAGCGCTGCGAGAAGGCGAAATCGAGCTGCTCCTGCAGGGCATCGTCGAGACGATCGGCCTCCTGATAAGCTTCCTTGATCTGCAGTCCCGAACGCAGCACCTGGAGGCGGAGGTGATCCTCTTCGTTGACCATGACGGAGACCGCTTCGTCATTGGCGACGGCGACGCCGCGGGAACCCTCGCCGGCGGCATGCTGCTTGGAGATCAGGTGCCGCTCCACCAGCATCTGTCGATCGACCTCATCGGTCTTTTCCATGTCGATGTAAAAGGAGGCCCGCGCCTGGGGAAGCCCCAGCAGGCGCTCCCGACAGAGCTTGTGCAGTTCAGAGCGCTGCAGGCGATTGGCCTTGGACATGAAGGGGTAGGAGGCGACGTTGCGCGCGAGGCGGATGCGCGACGAGACGACGATCTCGTGCTGCGGCCCGGTGCCGGAAAGCCATTCGCCGGACTGCTGGGTGAGGTCGGTGAGTTTCATGGTCGGTCCAGTGGTCAGGGGTCAGAGAGTCGGTATCGGTGGGGATGTCACGCCTCTTCGAGGGTGCGAATTTCGTCGCGGATTCTGGCGGCGGTTTCGTAGGATTCCGCCTCCACGGCGCGGGCCAGTTCCTTCTTGAGTTTGGCCACCTGCGACTGGCGCAGCTTGACGGGATCTTCATCGCGGGTCTTTTTGACGGTCGGGTCGGGCGTTTTACCGGTGTGGTGCGTGGCGGATTGTTGCGCCCGTTCGATGACCCCGGAGAGCTGGTTGAGAAAGAGGTCGTAATCTTTCGGGCAGCCCAGGAGGCCGGTGTCCTTGAATTCCTGCCACGTCATGCCGCAGTCGGCGCAGCGGGCGGTCTGGGGATCGCTGACGTTGGCCTGGGTTTTGAGGAACTGGTTGAGGAGTTCGTTGATGGGCACATGGGACTGCTGGATGTAGCCCGCTTCCTGGGCGCAGGCTTCACACAGATGGATTTCGTGAGGTTTTCCGCCGGAGATTTCGGTGGAGTGGACGGTGGCGGGCTTGTTGCAGCGGTCGCAGGCGTGCAGAGACATGAGCTGTTCCTCGATGAAGGGTCTCCCTTGCCGGAGCCGAGGCGGCCGCTCACCGGCGGCGCATCATGGTAGAGGGGGATTCGGGGAAGTTAAAGGTGAAAGACAAAAAGTGGGACGATGGGGCCATTGCGAATGGAGCGGCGAGGGCGTGACTGCGTGCCCTGATGCGGGCAGGAACGTGGCGATCGGCGCGAAGCCTCAGCGCGGAGACATGGTGATGCGGCGTACGGCGGCGTCGGAAAAGACTTTGCGGTTGGGGCGGTAGTCGGGGTGGAGTTTGCCGAGATCGCGGATTTTCTGAACATAGGGTTCCGCCGCGGCGTTGGAGGGGAAGGGTTTGGTGGCGATCAGTTTGAACTGCTCGCCCGCCTTTTCGATCGCGACGTCGACGTTGTGGTCGGCGAAGAATTTGGCATTGCGGCGGCTGACGGTTTCGGAAGTGCTCGAGGCAATGACGACATACAGGGAATCGGGCGAGAAGGGATAGGTCCCCGGCTCATAGATTTTGGGACCGGGCGCGGGAGCGACAGGGGGCGGCCTCTGGACGTCCTGCGGGGGTGTATTGCCGGGCAGAAGCGGACCGGGCTGAGCGGGGGTGGGTGTGGGCCCAAGGGTCGAGCCGGGCCCGGTGAGGGGGGCTTCGACGGTACTCTGGGGCAGCGGGGTGGCGGCCTTGGGGTGATGAAAAATCACAGCAATGATGATGATGAGCAGGAGGACGACGATGGCGCCGCCGGCGACGAGGATCATGGGCGGGATGCTGGAGAGCGGCGGAAGGTGGCCGAGGGCATTGCGGCCCGGGGGGGGCCACCGGCGGGACATGGCCGAGGTGGGAGCGGCACCCATGGTGGGGGGCTTGAGGGGTGCCCGTTCGATGGTCGGCTCGGGCTCCGGGGGGGGTACTTCCTCCGCGATCGGGAGCGTCGGCTTGAG
>CALCHA010000300.1 GCA_937901265.1 uncultured Phycisphaerales bacterium | reverse complement strand
TTTCGCCCGCCGCGGCGTGACATCTCGCCGCCGAACCCCAACAGCGCGATTCCCACCGCCGAAGGCGTTCCGCCCGGTCCGCCGGCGCCGCCGCCGACCGCCGCGCCGCCGCCGCCGCCCTCCCCCCCGGCGTCGGCGAACGAATCGCCCCCCGGCACCCTCGATGCCTGAGCTCAACCGAACGGCCGCCTCACCGCGGCCGTTTTTTTGGGTACCCTTCGCCGCCCGCTCACAAGCTCAGCCATTCGGCATTCGCTTTGCATTTCCCTGTTCGACGCACCTACCGCGTCGTTGCGGCATGCAACCTCGCTTCGCTCTCAAGGAGTTCCTCATGGGCCTTTCGATTCATCCCACGCACCTCAAACATTATAAGGACATCGCCGCCCTGCTCTGGAAGTATGGCCGCTCCGATCTGGTCAAAAATGCCGGCCTCCAGGAATACCAGCCCGCCACTCCAGACACCGCCAAGGAGGTCGCCGAAGCCAGCCAGCTCGCCGACGATCTCGAAAAAATGGGACCCACCTATATCAAGCTCGGGCAGCTGCTTTCCACGCGGCCCGATATCCTTCCCGCGGCCTACATGCACGCCCTGCAGCGTCTTCAGGACAAGGTCGAGCCCTTCCCCTTTGAAGAGGTCGAACAGATCGTTTCCAGCGAGCTGGGGGTCCGCCTTTCGCGAGCGTTTCAGGAAATCGATCCCCGGCCCCTCGCCGCGGCGTCCATCGGGCAGGTGCACCGCGCGATCCTGCGGGACGGGCGGCAGGTGGCCATCAAAATACAGCGGCCGGGCATCCGCGAGCGCATGATCAACGATCTGGACGTGCTGGCGGAGATTGCCGAGTTCCTTGATCAGCACACGGAAACGGGCCGCAAGGCGCGCTTCGCCGATGTGCTCTCGGAATTTCGCAAAATGATGCTGCGCGAGCTGGACTACAAAGAGGAAGCGCAGAACCTCGCCACGCTGGGCCGCAACCTGCGTAGCTTTCCGCACATCGTCGTGCCCCAGCCGGTGGAGGACTATTCCACCAGCCGGGTGCTGACCATGGAGTACATCACCGGGCAGAAGATCACCTCGCTCTCGCCCCTGGTGCGGGTGGAGCTGGATGGAGAGGCGCTGGCGGAGGAGCTGTTCCAGGCCTATCTGCAGCAGATTCTGGTGGATGGGTTTTTCCACGCGGACCCCCATCCGGGCAACGTCTTTCTCACCAGCGATGGGCGAATTGCACTGCTCGATCTGGGCATGGCGGCGCATATCTCCCCGAACCTGCAGGAAGACCTGCTGCGGCTGGTGCTTGCGATCTCGGAGGGGCAGGGGGACGACGCCGTCGATTTCGCCATCAAAAACGGCGAGAAGCTGGAGGGATTCAACGAACAGAGTCTCCGCCGCGAAGTCTCGGACCTGGTGGCCCGGCAGCGTGATGCGGACCTGCGCCACTCGCAGATCGGCACGGTCCTGCTGGAGATTCGCCGCATCGCGCAGGATGCCTGCCTCCGCTTGCCGCCGGAACTGTCGCTCATCGGCAAGACGCTGATGAACCTCGATCAGATCGGCTGGACACTGGCCCCGGACTTCAACCCCGCCGCCTCGATCCGGCGCAACGCCGCGAGCCTGCTGCAGAAGCGCTTCTGGAAATCGCTCTCCCCGGGGAATCTCTTCACCCGCGCCCTGGAGATGCGAGAATTCATGCAGCAGCTACCGCGGCGGGTCAACCACATCATGGACACCGTGATGAACAACGAGTTGCGGGTCAAGGTCGACGCGATCGACGAGCCCTACCTGATGACCGGCTTTCAGAAAATCGCCAACCGCATCACGATGGGGCTGATTCTTGCCGCTTTGATTATCGGTGCCGCACTGATGATGCGCGTGGAAACCCCCTTCCGCCTCTTTGGCTATCCGGGGCTGGCGATCATCCTGTTCCTGCTGGCGGCCGCGGGCGGCGTGGTGATGATGTGCCAGATCCTTTTCCGCGATGAAGCGAACCGGACCAAGCGCTGAGTGCCGCCCCCGCAGGTCGCCACCCATGGGCACCTTGTCCACGACGCCGGAAAAAACACGAAGAAACCAAGGAACGAAGCCCACGAAGGC
>CALCHA010000299.1 GCA_937901265.1 uncultured Phycisphaerales bacterium | reverse complement strand
CCTCTACCTGGGGTGGCAGGCACCCATGGGCCCCTCGGCGACGACCCAGGCTCATCCCGCGTCGACTGTTCCGGCCAGCTCCCTGGAAATCAATCTCCATTCGACGACCCAGCCACTCGCGACACCCGCCAGTCGGCCGGCGCTGCTGGTCGATCTGATGCACGCCCTGCGGCGGGAGTGGGACCTGCTGCCCGCCAAAGTGCAAACACGTCTGGCGATCGTGGCCCTCGCGTCCTTCGTTGCGGGGCTGGTCTTCTGCCTGCTGATGTTCCGCCGGGCGGCCATGGTCATCACGGCCTTCCTGGGCAGCCTTCTGATTTTCGTCGGGACGACCGCCATCCTCAACGTCTATGCCCGTCCCGCGGCAGCCTACATTCCGGCTGAGCCGCGCTACCGCTACCTGGTGCTGGGGGTCCTCACGCTGATCGGGGCGGCGATTCAGTGGCGCTACTTCTCTCCCTACATTCCGCCCCCGCGGCCGCCGAAAGAGGCACCTGCCGCCCCGCCGCCCGCCAAATAGGGTCGAAACTCCATTGCTGAAGATTTTGCAGGGGTTGAGCCGATGGACGACTACGGCGACGAGAGCTACGCGCAAACCCTGCCACGCCGCCAGGAACGCCGTTCCTTCGCCCGCCCTCAGGGGGCTCTTGGCCTCATGCCCCCGGGGGGCCGTCCGCGGCGTCCCGCGCGCCGCGACCTTTCGGAGCTTCTCCATGCTTCACCTTCTGGCCCTGCAAAGCCTTCCCGAGCAGCAGCGTCTGCTGACCTCGCTCACGGAATCGGACCTCTTCTTTCCCGTGGCATTCCTGGTTCTGGGGCTGCTGGTCGTGCTGTTTGGGTACATGGCCCATCGCTGGATCGTCGTGGTCAACTGCGTGGCCCTTGGGTTCTGGCTCGGGGGGCTGCTGGGGCAACGGGCCCAAATCGCCACCGTTGCGGCGGTGCTCGGGGCGCTCCTCTTTGGCGCGATCTCCTGGCCGCTGATGAAATATGCCGTGGCCGTGTGCGGGGGGCTGGTCGGGGCGATCATCGGCATGGCCGTGTGGGCCTATTGCGAGCAGCCGCTCAACATGGCCTGGGCGGGCGGTCTGGTGGGCCTGGCGGTGCTCGGCATGCTCTCCTTCATCCTGTTTAAGACCTCCGTCATCTTGTTCACCTCCGTACAGGGCGCCCTCATGTTCGTCCTCGGTGCGGCCGCATTGTTTATCCGCTACACCCCCTGGTCCTCCCAGGCCCAGGACGCCTTCACCCATCGCCCGATCCTGATGCCCCTGCTGGTCCTGTCGATCGCGCTGCTGGGCTTGATCTGGCAACACCAGAAGCATGGCCTCATCGGCAACGAAGGGGCCCCCGGTGGCGCCGGCAAGTCTGCGGGCGGCGAAAAGAAGTAGCGCCGATCAGACCAGGGCGGTGGCAAATGATCCCCCTCGCCGTTATCGTATCGCCTCTTGCGGATTCCCGTTTCCCCCCTGAGGTCCCCGTGACGCAACCCCCGCGCGATGCTTCGCGACCCGTTTCTCCCGAAAATGAAGGTCCCACCGCCGTCGGATTCCTGGCGCTGGTCCTGGCGTGGCTGGTGCCCGGCCTGGGCCACATGCTCATCGGCCAGCGGGCGCGCGGGCTGATCTTCTTCGCCACCCTGCACCTGCTCTTTGCCGGGGGCATGCTCATCGGCGGCATCCGTGCCATCAATCCCCCGGAGCAGGCGATCTGGACCTACACGCAGATGCTCACCGGCTGGCCCATGCTGATCGCGAATCGCGTGGAGCAGGGCGCCAGCGCCGAGCTGGCCAAGGAACAAAACACCTACAACCAGGCTCGCCCGCCGCTCGTGCCGGGGCAGGGACCCAACGGCGACCCGCTGACGCCGGCGCAGGAGCGGGCTGGGGAAAAAGTGCTGCAGAAGCGCCGGATCGATTATGCGACCGGGATGTTCGCCAAGTATCCGCTGCTCACCTACCACCCCAAGGTGCAGGACATCGGGGCGGTCTATTGCGGGATCGCCGGGATGCTGAACCTGCTGGTCATGTTCGACGTATTGCTGCGTATCACCGGCTCCACCCGGGAGTTGCCCCCCGGGAAACGGGCGGCATTTGATGGCGGCGATTCCGCCGCACCCGCGCGGCCAGCCCCCGCCCGACCCGCCTCGCCTGCCGCTACCGGCACGGGTGCCGCATGACGTTGCTCGCCTTTATTCCCTTGTATGATCCGCTGCCCGCGCTCTTTCCCGGGATGAGCGACCACTGGCTCTGGTTTGTACTGCCGTTGTTGCTTGCCATCAGCATCATCTACAAGGGCACGCGGCTGGAAGACCTGCGGAAGCTGCCGGCGCAGGCGGCAGTGATGACGTTTCAGATCCTGGTGGTGATGGCCGTGGCCGCGGTGCTGCTCGATTCCGTCTATTGGTTCATGACTCGCGTGGTATGAGCGGCCGGCGGGGGAAGGGACGGGGGGCGAGGGTGGAGATCTGATCACGCCTTGCGGGCTCGCAGGTAGCGGCCGACGAAGGGGACATCGCCGACCTCGGGCATTTGCATGAGGCGCGTGAGACCCAGGTAAATCATTCCACAAACCGCGACCAGCAGCGGGAGCTTGACGAGGCTGGTGAGCCACTTGGCCGTGAGGGGGTTCACGCCGGGGTGATCCCAGGGCATGGGGATGGCGGTGATGGCGAGTCCGGCGGCGACCATGATCGCGGTGGCAGCGAGGCCGCGGAGCACGTTCCCGCCGAGGCTCCGCAGCCCCAGTGGACCCAGCCGCCGGCGAAGGATCGCCAGAAGAATGACGCTCTGGGCGATCGCTGCGATGGTGGTGGAAAGCGCGATGCCCGCCTCCTGCAGCGGCCAGATCAGCAGCAGGTTGAGGCAGAAATTCAGCAGGATCATCGCCAGCGCCACCTGCGTCGGCGTCTTGGTGTCCTTGAGTACAAAATAGACCCGCGTGATCACCATCTGCGCTTCAAAGGCCCAGATGCCCAGGCAGAAAAAAATGGCGGCGTGGTAGGCCCGGCTGACATCATCGGGCGTCACTTTCCCCCCGAGATAGACCAGCGTGATCAGCGGCAGGGCGATGAGAATCATGCCGAAGGAGGCGGGAATGGAGAGAAAAAGCGTCTTGCGGAGCCCCCCCACCAGCAGCCGTTTGAGTTCGGGGGTTTCCTCGCGTGCGGCGGCCCTGGCCATCAGGGGGAAGATGGCGGTGGCCATGGAGACGCCGAAGATGCCGACCGGGAGGAGATAGATGCGTTGGGCGACGGAGAGCTTGGCACCGGCACCGGGCAACATGGCGGTGTGGAAGAGGTGTCCGAAGAGGGTGAAGTGGTCAAGGTTGCCGTGGCCGTCGGGAGAGAACCACCAGGCGATCTGGGTGTCCATGAAGGTGTTGATCTGGACGGCGCAGTAGCCGATGGCAATGGGCAGCATGGGGCGAAGGATGGCCCCCAGGCCGGCGGAGGCGAAGGAGAAGACCGGACTGACGCGCAGCCCGCTGGCCCAGAGGGTCGGGAGCATCAGCGCGACCTGAAAGAGCCCTGCGACGAGCACTGCGGCGGCGACCCAGAAAATGCGGTCGCGCGGCGTCGAATGGACCATGATCAGTGCCGAGCCCGCCGCCGCTCCGGCCATGAAAAAGTTGAGGATGATCGGTGAGAGGGATTGTGCCGTGAAACGCTCGTGGACAGTGGCGATCGCCCCCATCACGGCCACGGCGCAGACCATCATGCAGTAGGGCAGCATGATGGCGATCATGGCGGCGGCCAGGCGGTTGGGCGGCAGCACGGCGGGCGACATCGCCAGGGGGATCAGCAGGGCTTCGCCGAGGAGCGTGATCGCGGCGAGCACCAGCGTGAGCAGCGTGAGCGTGGCGTTGGCGAGGCGGCCGGCCTTTTCGGGGCCCTCCTTCTCGAGCACCTCGGTGTAGACCGGCACGAAGACGGCGGTGAGGGCGCCTTCGCCGAAGACGCGGCGGAAGAGGTTGGGGAACTGAAAGCCCATCCAGAACGCCGCCCAACTGGTGTCGACGCCGATGTAGTAGGAGCAGACCTTGTCGCGCACCAGGCCGCCGAAGCGCGAGACCAACGTGAGGGCGGACATGAGGTTGGCGTGCTTGATGAAGCGGTCGGGGTGGGGGCGTGCGGGGGGCGGTGGCGGGACGGCGAGGGGAGCGGTGGGCGGGGAGAGGGGGGGGGTCATTCGGGACACCTGCGAAAGCTGCAGCGGCTATTATCGGCAGCACGGGGG
>CALCHA010000298.1 GCA_937901265.1 uncultured Phycisphaerales bacterium | reverse complement strand
GCTGGGTGGCGGGGGCGGGGGCGGGGGCGGGAGTTGGCGGTGTCGCGGCGAGGGTGACGGCGAGGAGGAGGGCGGTGGAAAGAATGCGGCGCATAGGAGCCTCCGGGTCGTGACGTACACCTGATTAACTCGACGGAGCCCAAAATATTGCGTCACCACCAGAGCGATCGCGGGGACGCTCGGCACTGCGGCATGGGCGAGCTGACGGAGCTGCGAGAGAAGGCGAGCATGCCGTTGTTGGTGGTGGAGATGGGTGAGCGAGGCGTGGGAACCGTGGCGGCGATTAGCGGCCGGGGTAGGTCAGTTCCAGCAGCGTCACCGCCTGCCGCGGCAGGTCCAGCGTCAGCGTCGTGCCGCCGTTGACGACGACCGCGCCGGGAGCGTCGATCTGCGCCAAAGCGGCGGCTTTTTCAAGGGCGGCAAGCTGCTCCGGCGTGCACTCTTTCGGGCTGCCCATCTGCTTCCACGCGGTGTAGCTGTTGGAGTGGACGTCGTCCACCTGGTAGCGGGTGACGGTGGGCGCCGCGGCATTCGAGAAGCCCTTGACGTTGAGCGTGATGTGGGCGGTCGGGCCGGGGACGTCGTCGTCGTGGTAGTTCCAGAGGAGGATGCACACACGATGGGCGTCGCGCGTGGCCAGGGCCGAGACATCGGGGGCGCCGCGCACGCCGCCCGTGCGGATGGCATCGACGCCGGGGTCGGCGGAGCTGGTGGCGGTGATGCGCTGCGCGTCGGGGGCGATCATTTTGCCCAGCATGCGGAACGTGTTGACGACGGGCAACTCCACGCCGTTGGTCGCCAGGGCGCGAAAGCCGGCGAACAGCGGCTGGTCTTCAAATTGAAACGCCCAGGTGACCGCCCCGCGGATGTTCACGCCATGCTTGTCGGCAAGCTCAAAGGTCCGGGCGATCTGCTCGGCCGTGTAGGACGCGAAGAGGGTGCCGTTGCGGTAGCCGTTCTGCGGGTAGGCAGGCCCGGCGCAGGCAGCGCAGCCGTCGGGGTCGGACTCGCCGATGATGATGGGGAGGCTTTTGAATTCGGGGTAGGAGGCGACGACGGAGAAGCCGGAGTCGATGTTGCGCAGCTGGTTGGAGACGCCCATGCGGACGTGGTTGTCGACGTAGGCGGGCGAGCCCTTGGCGTGGAACGTGACGATGTCGAGCGGGATTTTGTTGTCGCGGACGTGGTCGAGGAAGCCTTTGAGGAAGGGGTTCTGGCCGCCCGGGCCGGTGCATTCCGGGCCGCCGATCTGGATGGCGGGGTCGACGGATTTGAGAGCCTTGGCGGTGTTGTCATAGAGCGTGCAGTAATCCGCAAGCTTGCCGTTGAAATAGCGGATGTTGGGCTCGTTCCAGACTTCCCACGGCCAGGATTCAACCTCGGCCTTGCCATATTTTTCAATGGAATGGCTCACCCAGGCCTTGATGAGGTCGTTCCACTTTTCGTAGTCGTTGGGCGGAGAGGTCCAGCCGAGGTAAATGTCGTTGTAGTTGTCGCCGGGCTTCCAGTGGTGCTCATAAGTCTCGGGGTGCTGCGAGAGCGCCCGCGGCATGAAGCCGATCTGCACCAGCGGCTTGGACCCGACAGCCTGATAGGTGTCGAAAATTTTATCGATGATCGCGAAGTTGTAGATGGGCTTTCCGGCGGCATCCTCGGTGTAGGCGTTGGTGGAACCCCATTTGAGGTGCGGGGTGCCATCGCCGGTCACGAGCAGGGAATGCGTGCGGAAGAACGCGGGGCCGGAGCCGGCGTGCGAGAACTGTTCGATGAGTTTTTTGCCGTTGGGGGTGTAGGTGTAGTTGGGTTCATCGTACCCGCAGTATTTCCAGATCGGCGTGAGCGGGGCGATGGGCTTGGCGGCGTCTACGGAGATGGTGACGTCGATGGGTGCGGGGGCCGTCGGAGTTTGGGCGTGAGCGGCGGAGGCAGCGGCGGCGGCGGCGGCGAAGGCAAGCAGCAGGGCAGCGGCGCGGAGGGGGGTCTGCATGGAGGCTCCTTGGCTGGGCGAGGGACCGCGTCATGAAACATCTTCACGAAACAGGTTTACCCGACAGAACGGAGTAACGCCGCGGGAGGCGCTCCTCATGCAATCAAAAACCGCGGGCACCCGAATGGCGGGGCTGGCGGCCGCGCAAAAACAAACGGGGGCTGCGCCCGGAAATCCTGGCGCAGCCCCCGTGGGATGTCTAAGGGAATCATGCAATTTTGGGCGGATCAGCCGACTTCGGCCTTGAGATCGCGCTTCTGGCTCTTGCGCATGCGGCGGCGACGCTTCTCGCTGGGCTTCTCGTAGTAGCTCACCCGCTTCATGTCCTTGATGAGCCCCTCCTTCTCACAAAGCTTCTTAAACCGGCGGAGCATCTGGTCCACCGTCTCATTTCCGCGCGACTTCACCTTGATCATGTTTCGACTGCCTCTTGGGGGTGCCTGTCCTCCCGGAAGCCATCCAGTCGGCTCCAGGGAATTGGGCAGTATATCAGCCCGTGCGTTTCAAGCAAGATTCCCGGGACAAAAAAGGCAAAATACCGTTCAAATACCGAACGTCATCCCCTGGCTGATTTTCCCTCCCCCCACGCCTCGCCGAGCCGCGGTCGCCACCCCTTCACGCATCGATCACGGTGTCGCGCAGCGCCCGCGCCTGGCACATCAGGATGATCCCATCCGCCTGCTCCTGGGCACCGAGCCCCTCCTGGTTGGCCATGACGACCTCGCCGCCGATCATGCGGCACTTGCAGCGGCCACAGATACCCGAGCGGCAGTCGTAGTCGATGGCGACCCCCAGGTTCTCCGCCACCTGCAGCAGCGGGCGCGTGTTGGGGGCCATCGCCTGCTTGCCAGAGCGCGCGAAGCTGATGCGGAAGACGCCCGTCGCGCCGCTCTCATCGACGGCCGCGCCAAAGGACTCGGTGTGAATGCGCGACGCGGGGACGCCCGCATCGCGCAAAAGCTGCTGCGAGGCGGCGATCATTTCAGCGGGGCCGCAGATGAATGCGGGCAGCTCCGTCAGGCCCGGCACGGCCTGGCGCAGCAGTGCGGCATCGATGCGCCCCCGTCGCCCCCTCCAGCCCTCCGCCGCCCGGGTCAGCGTGTAATGGACATGCAGGTTGCCACAGCGCGCCGCCAGCGCATCGAGTTCCTCGCGAAAGATGATGTCCCTCTCGCTCTTGTTCGCGTCGAGCAGGTAGATCTCGCCGGGCCAGTGCTGGTCCGTGAGGTAGCGGACGATGGCCATCAGCGGCGTGATGCCGACGCCCCCCGCCAGGAGCAGCACGCCTTTCTCGCCCCTGCCGGTAAAGACGAAAGTTCCCGCGGGTGCCGCTGCCTCCACAAGATCGCCCGGGTGCAACCCATGCATGTGCCGCGAGGCGATGCCATTTTCCTCGCGTTTGATGGTCAACTCGCACAGCCCGGGGCGGGTGGGGGTCGAAGCGATGGTGTAGGAGCGTTTCACCGTTCGACCGTCGATGGGCAGCGACAGCGTCAGATGCTGCCCAGGCTCGTAGGGAAAGGGCAGCAGGCCGCCGTCGGCCGCGGCGAGACGGAAGGTGCGGACGTTGGGGGTTTCCTCCAGCACTTCCCGCACGCGCAGCCGGCCCATCCAGCGCGGGGCACCGGCGGCGAGGCCCACGGGAACGCCCCTGCCCGCGGCTGCGGCTTTGGGGGCGGCCATCCATTCGATCAATCGATACCCCAACAGAACGCCGAAGAGGACCATGAAAATTTCCGAGAGCGTCTTGTCCGATTTCTGCTGCATGTAAAAGTGGATCACGCCGAGAATGCACACCACGTAGGTGAGCCGGTGCAGGGCCTTCCATCCGCGCGGGCCCAACTTCTTGATGGCGATGTTGAGCGAGGTGGCTGCGAGGGGCACCATCAGGAGAATCGCCGCGGAGCCAACGAGCAGGTACTTCCGCACCAGCATTTCGCGGAAGGTGTGCGGAATATTCCAGCCCTGGTCGAGGCCGAAGAAAATGAAGAAGTGCGTCAGGCTGTAGAAAAAGGCGTAGAGCCCCAGCATCCGGCGGAAGCGGAAGAGCCAGGAAAGGCCGGTGATCTTGCGCAGGGGCGTGACCGCCAGCGTGAGCGCCAGGAAGATCAGCGTCAGCATGCCCGTGGTGTGGATGGCGAAGTTGACGGGATTGGCCCCGAGGGTGTGGTGGAGGTAATCCCACAAAAGGATCGCCCCGGGCACCAGCGCGTTGACGAACACCACCATCTTGCCGAAGCGAATGTTCTCGTCGCGGCGGGAGATCGGCCGGGAGCCGCCGTTGGGGGCTATTGAAATGGCGCTCATAAAATGGACTCAAACCGCTTGATGCAAATCTCTCTTCGAGGGTGCTGCGGGCGCGGGTCGCTGGCCGGCTCAGAAATTCGCATCCAGATCCATGCCCGCATAGAGACTCGCCACCTGCTCGCCGTAGCCATTGAACATCAACGTCGGCCGCCGGCCCGACTCCCCGATCCGCTGCTCGTCCGCCTGGCTCCAGCGCGGGTGATCGTGGTGCGGGTTGACGTTGGCATAAAACCCATACTCGCCCGGTGCGTACAAATTCCACGTCGTCGGGGGCTCCTGCTCCACCAGCGTGATCTTCACGATCGACTTGATCCCCTTGAAGCCATATTTCCAGGGAATCACCAGCTTCAGCGGCGCCCCATCCTGCGCGGGCAGCGACCGGCCATAGAGACCCGACGTCAGCAGCGTCAGCGGATGCATCGCCTCATCCATCCGCAGACCCTCCACATAGGGCCAGTTCAGCGCATCGCCCTTCTGACCGGGAAAGCGGCTCGGATCCAGCAGCGTCTGAAACGCCACGTACTTCGCGCTGCCCAGGGGCTCCACCTGCTGCAGCAACTTCGAAAGCGAATAGCCCGCCCAGGGAACCACCATGGACCACCCCTCCACACATCGGTGGCGATACACCCGCTCCTCCGCGGGCGCCAGCTTCATGATCGCATCCAGATCGAACGTCCGCGGCTTCCCGGCGAGCCCCCCCACTTCGACTTTCCATCCGGCGGTGCTGAAGTTCCCCGCCAGCTGCGCCGGGCCATACTTGCTGGTCGAAAATTCATAAAAATTGTTGTAATGCGTGATGTCATCAAAGGACGTCTGGGCCTCGCCCGCCAGCTGGAATCCCGAATCCGCCGGCGCCGTCGACGTCGTCAGATTCTGCAGCGCCGCCGTCCGCACCACGACCGTGGACTGCCGGTTCAACGCCTTGTAAACCGCACCCGTGGCCACCGCCGTCGCCGCGAGAATTCCCCCCTTCATCAGCGTGCGGCGGCTGAAGTACGCCTGCGGCGGCGTGATCTCGCTCGCGGGAACCTGGGGCACATCCTTGGAATCCATCTGCATCCCTTCCGTCAGACCCCCTCACCCAGTGAGATGCCCGCCGACGCCACGCCGTTACAAAACCACTACAAAGCCGAGGCGCTACCCGTAGAACGCACCGCCCCTTCATGATAGCTCCATTTTCCCTCGCGTGGTTCCCGCACGCCTTTTCGCCGTTAGGATGTTGGCCATGACCACGCCCCTGCTGACGCGCCTTGCTGAGCTCCCCCCCGGCGGCCTGCCCCCGGAGGCACTCCGGGTGGACGCCTTGCCCCCCGCCGCCGACATTTCCGCCACGGCGCGCCAGCGCCTCGACGCCAAATGGGAGGAGTACCTCACCGACGCCCGAGCACACGACAAAACGCTGTTCAACGCCCCGATCCTGGCGCTCGAGCAGGCCCATTTCACCGGCGAGACCCTGCAGCTCGCGCTTGCCCCCACCGACTTTCGCACCTTCCTCGTCACCGCCCTGCGCGATCGACCCTGGTTCGTGGCGCACGCCCCCCAGGACATCCGCGAAGCGCTCGGCAACTCCACACTGCTCACCCATCGCGGCACGGCGCTCCTGGGCGTGCGCTCGCACAACGTCGCGGCCTACCCCGCCCGCGCGCATCTCCTGGGGGGCGTACTCGAGCCCTGCGCAGGCGTGACGTGCGTCGAGACCCTCCTCGC
>CALCHA010000297.1 GCA_937901265.1 uncultured Phycisphaerales bacterium | reverse complement strand
CCAGACCGTCGAGCAGTTTGGCCAGGTTATAGAGCGGCAGGGGCGACTCGGGTTCGTTTTATTCCGGCGACCCGTTCGGCCAGGAAAACCCAGCCTCGCCCGCCCCATCCACAGAATCCAAAAAATGCGACCCCTCCTTTGCCGAGGCCTTTTCTCGAAACGCAAAACCTGAAACCCAACACTCCGACGGTTACGACCCGCCCGAGCCCAACGAACACGATAAATACCAGGACCACGGCCATTCCCACTGGCACAACTCGCTGATATGGGGCGAAAACCTCACCAATATCGCCATCACCGGCCCCGGGCGCATCGACGGCCGGGGCCTCACGTGGAACGCCGACCCGGCCCGCCCCACCGGCAACAAGGCCATCGCGCTCAAGCGCTGCACCCACATCACGCTGCGCGATTTCACCCTCTTTCGCGCCGGCCACTTCGCTCTTCTCGCCAGCGGGTGCGACCTGCTCACGATCGACAACGTCAAGGTCGACACCAACCGCGACGGCCTCGACATCGACTCCTGCCAGCACGTTTCCATCACCAACTGCTTCGTCAACACCCCCAACGACGACGCCATCGTCCTCAAATCCTCCTACGCCCTCGGCGAACCCCGCGCGACCGAGCATGTGACCATCACCAACTGCCACCTCTCCGGCTTCGACATGGGCACGCTCCTTGATGGCTCCAGGCGCACGACGCAGCGCATCGCGCCCGATCGCGGCGGCGTCACCGGCCGCATCAAGTTCGGCACGGAGTCCAACGGCGGCTTCCGCAACATCGCCATCAGCAACTGCACCTTCACCCATTGCCGGGGCATCGCGCTGGAGACCGTCGATGGCGGCCCGCTGGAAGATGTGACGGTGTCCAACATCACGATGCGCGACATCACCTCCGCGCCGCTGTTCGTGCGCCTGGGCAACCGCGGGCGCGGGCCGGCCCATCTGCCGATGTCGGTGGCACGGCGAATTTCCTTCAGCAACATCGTCGCGTCCGACATCGAGCCGCGGTTCGCCGCCCTCTTCTCGGGCATCCCGGGTCATCCCATCGACGACCTGCGGCTGGCCAACATCACGCTGCACTTCCGCGGCGGCGGGGCCAGACAGGACGCCCAGCGCCAGCCCCCGGAGAATGAGAAGGGCTATCCCGACCCCGTGATGTTCGGCGTCATTCCTGCCTATGGCCTCTACTTTCGGCACGTGCGGAACCTGCAGGTGTCGCAGGTGAGCCTGTCGTTTGAAGCGCCCGACCATCGCCCGCCGATCCACCTGCACGATGTGCAGCACGCGGAGTTTTCAGGCATCCGGGCCCAAAGGTTGCCCGCCACCCCGCTGATCGTGGCGACGCAGGTCACCGACCTGTCGCTGCAGCAGGTGCACACGCTGGCGGATGCCCATCACGCAAAGCTCGCGGCGGAATCGCTCTGAAGATGGTGGCCATCGTCCGCCGCTCGTAGACCGCGCGGCGCTCGATCGCTACAATGATGGACAAGTAAGTCGTCATTTGTTGCGGGGCGTTATGGAAGAGCATCGGCCGGTGAAAAGCGCGGTGAAGTTTGATGATTTTGCCCGGCTGGACCTGCGCGTCGCACGCGTCCTCGAATGCCGCGACCACCCAAACGCCGACAAGTTGCTGGTGCTCAGGGTGGAGCTGGCGGCCGGAGAAACGCGGCAAATCTGCGCGGGTCTCAAAGGGCATTACGCGCCGGAAGAGTTGGTGGGGCGGCAGGTGATCGTGGTCGTGAACCTCGAGCCGCGGTCGATGCGCGGAGAGGTCTCGCAGGGCATGCTGCTGATCGCTGCCGAAGGACCGCTGAAGCAGCGTCTGGTGATCGTCGGGCCCGCGACAGAGGTGGCACCGGGCAGCGTTGTGTCCTGACCCCCGCTACGAGGCGGGTGCGGGCGGCGGCGGGGCGGGGGGCAGCGCGGGTGGCACCGCGGGCGGCGAGGAGGCAACCGCGACCGCTTCCCGGTCCCCCAGAATGTCCTCCACATACACCATCCGCAGCAGCACCAGCGTCGCTGCCAGCATCGGCGTCGCGAGAATCAATCCCAGCGGGCCCAGCAACATCGCGAACAGCACCTGGGCGATCACGATCAGCGCCGGCGGTAACTCCACGGCCCGCTGCTGGAAAAAGGGCGTGATCACCCAGCCCTCGAGCATCTGAATCACGACATACATGATGATCGTGTAGAGCGCCAGGGAGGGATTCAAGCCGGTCTGCTGGGCATGGGGGGCGAAGGCGACCAGCACCGCGGGCACCGCCGCGAGGATCGGGCCAAAGTTGGGAATGAAGTTCAGCAGCCCCGCCAGGATCGCCAGGGTGGTGGTCATCGGGACGCCCAATATCGACAGCCCGATGAACGTGAGGATGCCGATGGAGACCATCGAGCAC
Organism: uncultured Phycisphaerales bacterium; assembly: GCA_937901265.1. Classification (GTDB taxonomy): domain Bacteria; phylum Planctomycetota; class Phycisphaerae; order WQYP01; family WQYP01; genus CALCHA01. The sequence goes on along the minus strand of CALCHA010000297.1, from coordinate 3,609 downwards.
ATCTGACCCACGAACCACCACTGCAGTTGCGAGCCCACTTCCGAGAGCACCAGTTCCACGCGGGTGCGGCGACGGATGGGAAAGAGGTTGGTCAGCCCGCGCGTGTACATGCCCGGATTGAGCGCGAAGAAAAGCCCGACGCCGAACACGATCGCAATGTCGCCGATGATCCCCAGCGTGGAGGATACGACGTTGCCCGCCACCCCCCCGGCCCCCTGCACGAAGGATTCGGACATGAGAAAATCGGTGGCGGATCGGCGCAACTCGATCAGCCGGTCGGCCAGCCATTGCCGCGGCGTGGGGTCAGACGCCTGCGAAGCGGGAGCGGCGTAGACCTCCATCACCTCGACGGCGTTCTGGGTGGCGTCCTGCGGGGCGGGCGCGGATGTCGTCGTCGGCAGCGTGGTAGCTTCCTCCAGCGCCTTGCCCGGCAGCATGTTGTGCAGGTCCCCTTCGAACTGCTGCAGCGCAAAGGGCAGCGTGCGCGCCGGTTCGCGCGTCTGGCGGTACACCGTGAAGCCCATGAAATAGGCCCCGCCGGAGACCACCACCGTGAGCCCCGCCAGCACCACCAGCAGCGCGTAGACGCGCTTGATGTGCGCATACTTGGCCAGCAGGTCTGATGGGGCGGAGAGAAAGACCGCGAACAGCAGCCCCGCGAAGAGCAGCACCAGGATCTCGGCGGTCATGTAGACGAAGAGCGCCAGCAGAATCGCCGCCACGGAAATCGCCACCGCCACGCAGACCTTCTGTGTGTAGGAGAGCGCCGTGGTGGGTGCCATCGGCAGCGTCGTGATCGGGGGGATGGACCCCATTGGCGGCTTGAGCGGCCCGGTCGACGAGGCAGCGGCGGGTGGAATATGTTCAGGCATCAATGGCTCCAGGCGCAGGCAGACACGCCCGCGGTCCGACGATTATCGCTTTGTCGGGGGTTTTGTCTTGCCTCGCTCGCGCCCGCCGCGCTGCTGGCCCGTCTGCAGCAGTTCGCGCGCCTGCGCCACCGCCGTCGGCGTGATCGCCGTCCCCGCGGTCATCTCCGCCAACTCACGCACCCGCTCATCGCCGGCCATCACCGCCACCGTGGTCGCCGTCTCCGCCCCGCCGGTGATATTCTTGCGAATCGTCAGGTGGCGATCGGCGAAGGCGGCGATCTGCGCCAGGTGCGTGATGCAGAGCACCTGGTGAATCCCCGCCAGATCGCGCAGCTTCTCCCCGATGATCGTCCCCAGCCGGCCGCCGACATTCGCATCGATCTCATCAAACACCAGCACCGACACCCGATCCGCCTGTGCGGTGATCGACTTGAGCGCCAGCATCACCCGCGAAAGTTCGCCCCCCGAGGCGATGCGGCGCAGCGGCCGCGCCGGCTGGCCGGGGTTGGGCGCGATCATGAACTCGACCGATTCCATTCCTGACGCCGTCGAAAAATCGGCCGCCCCCACGCGCATCTCCGCCAGTGCATCGACCGCCCGCGCCGCCTTGCCCCCCTTCGCCGCCTCCTCCAGCACCTGCAGCGGCTGAAACTCGATCAGAAACCGCGCCTCCTTCATGCCCAGATCCGCCAGCTGCTCGTGCACCAGCGGCGCCAGCTTCGCCGCCGCCTTCTTCCGCGCCGCCGTCAGCTTCGCCCCCACGTCCCGCAGCTGCTTTTCCAGATCCGCAATCTGCTCCGCGATCGTCGAATAATCCTGGTCCTGCGCCCGCAACCCGTCGATCTGCCGCCCGATCTGGGCGCGATAGGCGATCACCTCACTCAAGCCCCCATGCGACCCGCGGCCGACATACTTGTCAATCATGCGCGTGACCAGGTTCAGCCGTTCGGTGTTCTCGGCCAGCTCGTCGGGATCGAGATCGAGATGGTCGACATAGCGGCGCAGCGAGAATGCTGCATCATCCAGCGACAGCGCGGCCTCGCGAATCTGGCCCGCCAGGCCCGTGAGTCCCTCATCGAGCTCCGCCAGCTCCAGCAGCACCGCGGCGGTCGTCTTCAGCCGCGAGATCACGGCCCCCTCCTCCTCGTACAGGGTCCCATAGGCCGCCCCTGCCGTGCGTTTGATCTTCTCAAGGTTGGCCAGCACGCGGTTGCGCGACACCAGCGTGTCGTATTCCCCGTCTACCAGCTCCGCCGCATCAATTTCCTTCGCCTGAAATTCGTACAGTTCGAGCTGCTGGCGGCGGAGCGTGCGCGAAGCCGTCAGCTCCTTCTGCTGCCCCGTGAGCGTCTGCCGCTGGTGGTACAGGTCCGCGAACTGCTGCCGCAGCCCGGACGAGCCGCCGAACTCGTCGATCACCGCCAGCTGGTTCGCCGGCTTGAGCAAATACTGCGCGTCATGCTGGCCATGCACGTCAACGAGAATTTCGCCCACCTGTTTGAGCATCGCCCCGGTGATCGGGTTGCCGTTGAGGCTCGCACTGGTCCGACCCGATTCGAAAAGGCGGCGGGAAATCAACAGTTCCGATTCCTCTTCCAGCGGCAAATCCGTGGCGTGCGCGATCTCCTGCCGCAGATTCGCCGAGCGAATCTGAAACACCCCCGACACGCGCCCCTCCGCCGCCCCCTTGCGCAGCATGTCCGTCGGCTGTCGCAGCCCCAGCAGAATTTCCAGCGCCCCGATCACCAGGGATTTCCCGGCACCCGTCTGGCCCGTAAAACAGTTCAGCCCCGGATCGAGTTCAACCGTCAAATCCTGGATCACCGCCAGGTTCTGTATGTGCAATTCGCGCAGCAATGAAACGCCTCCGTGCCGACAAGCCGCGGCATTCTAACCAACCGCCGTCCGATCATATACCGAACCCGGCAAATTCCTTCCGGACTTTCTCAGGAGCCTATGATACCCCGCAACCCCCCTACCCGTGGCACACCCGGAGATTCCCTTGCGGCCAACCTCCCTCACCGAATGGATGGACGACCCCGCCGTCGATCCGCTGCAGCTCGCCTCCTCCCTGGCCTTCATCCGCCGCGTCAATCGCTTCCTCGGCGGCACCTCCGCCATCCTCTACCACCTCCGCCGCTGGGCTTACGCGTGGCCCATCAGCCGCCCCACCACCTTCCTCGACATCGCCACCGGCTCGGCGGACATCCCGATCGCCCTGTGCAAGTGGGCCGCCCGCACGCGCCATCGCGTGCAAATTTTCGCCCTCGACAATCACCCCACCACCCTCGGCCTCGCCGCCGCACACCTTCAATCACAACCCTCCGGGCACCCCATCACGCTGGTCCGCGGCGACGCCCTCGCCCTGCCCTTCCCCGACGCCTCCATCGACTACGCCACCTGCTCCATGTTCTTCCACCACCTGCCCGACGAACTCATCCCCCAGGCCCTCGCCGAAATGATCCGCGTCGCCCGCCGCGGCATCATCGTCAACGACCTCCTCCGCACCCCCTTCGCCTCCCTCGGCATCCACCTCCTCACCGCCTTCGCCAGCCCCATCGACAAACACGACGCCCGCCTCAGCGTCCAAAAAGCCTGGTCGCGCCCCGCCGTCGAATCCTGGGCCACATCCGCCAACGCCCCGTGGCTCCGCTACCACGCCCACTTTGCCTCCCGCTTCACCCTCGCCGGCGAAAAACCCCGGTAACTGGAAAAATCAGAGCCGCGACCGTAAGGG
>CALCHA010000296.1 GCA_937901265.1 uncultured Phycisphaerales bacterium | reverse complement strand
CCGGATTCTTGCCCGCGCCCGCCCCCACGCTCTTGGGTCGATAGAGATTCCCCGTGACGTAATGCCCCGGAAGACTCTGGAAGACCACCTTTTCCATCGTGAAATCCCCCCGATCCACCTTCCCATAAACTTGTGCATGAAGCACCGTGCGCGGCAGCATCGGGACCAGTCCCTGCGCCGTGAGGACCTGGGCGCGCAGCGCGTCCGCCCGTTCCTGCCACGATGGACGCGTGAGATCCGCCGGCGAAAAGCCCGCCGGAGCATCCTTGGAAAAAACCTGCGTCGACCGCAAATCCCCCGCCGGCGGGCTTGCCTGCCCCATGGTCGCCACCGCCACCACCCCCGCCCCGAGGATCGCTATTCGCCGCATCACAAAGCCCACCTGTTCAGAATCGTGCGGGGTGCATGCTCATTTCCCGCGCATCCACTGCTCCACCACCGGCAGGCTCGGCGTGTTCTGCAGCGAGTAGCTGCCATGATCGAACTCGATCGTTCCGTCAGACTTTCGCTTCTGATTAGCTCCCGGCTGCCATTCCCAGATGAACGCGCCCATGAACTTCGAGCTCGGCACGTTCTGCCACGTCGCCACAAAGCTCTGAAACGCATGCAGCTGCTCATTCACATTCACCTCCCCCTCCGCCACATAGTTCCACGGCTCCGCCAGCGTGTTCTGAAGATTGTGCCACCCCACCTCCGTGAACAAAAATGGCTTGTTCTGCTTGTCTACAAAATCCAGGTATTTTTTCTTGATCGGCCCCCATGCCTCATTCAGCTGGTTCACGCTCGCCCCGGGTGATTGCGCCAGCTCGTTGTAATTGTTCATCCCGATGTAATCCACCTGGTCCCAGAAGGTCGGCGATTCGTAGTGGTCCCAGTTCGAGGAGTAGATCAGCTTGCCATCATATTCGCCTTTGATTGCCGCGATGCACGCCACCCAGCGTGCGCGGAAGGATTCCGTCGAGAGCAGTTCAGACCCGACGCAGAACAGATCGACATCGCACTTTTTCGCGATCTGCGCCATTTTCACCATGTAGGCGGTGTAGGATGCAAACCAGTCATCCCAGCTGTCGGGCGCGATCACGCCCCGCCATTCCTTGGCTCCCGAGGTATTGAGAAGCACGATGGGCATCAGCATGGTCCGTACATGCCGCTGTCTGGCGTGCAGAAGAATCCTTTCGATGTCCTTCTGTGACGGAATATTCTGCCAGACGATTTTGACGTAGTTCGACTTCACGGTTTCCTGCCGCGCGGCGATGGAGAAATTGATCCACGTGCAGCCCATGTCGGCCAGGTCGTCGATCGCCTTGATGTAGGCGTCCGTGCCGTTGGGGTTGGAGAGTTGGATGCAGAAGCCGCGCATCTGCCCGGGCCTTGGTGCGGCCTGATCGATGGCCTTATCCGTCGCGCCCGGCGAGGCGATCTTCGCATCCACCGGCACGGACTGACCCCACGATTCGAGTCCGATCGCCGCCGCCGTGGCCAGCAGCACCGCTCCCATCACCCACGCCGATACGCCCTGCTTCCGCACAACAACTCTCCTCGCGCACAGTTCCCCGACCCCTGTCGAAACCATCCACGCCCTCAATGCCGCTTCCCCGCCCAGCGCACACGATTATGTCGCCCTTACGCATTTCAATTCTCCAGCGCCGTTTTGATCGCCGCCTG
>CALCHA010000295.1 GCA_937901265.1 uncultured Phycisphaerales bacterium | reverse complement strand
CCAACGACAGCGTCCAGGTCGTCGGCCTGGTCACGTTGATTGCCTTCATCGCCCTGGCCGGCATGTTGGCGGCGCGCCTGACCGACCGTCGCCCGTCGTTGATGGCCGTTCTGGTCGTGGTGTGCGTGGCCGCACCCGGGTTGACGGCCTTTGGGCTCTGGCTCAATCCCCTGGCTCTCAGCACCTTCGCCTTGAGCGACCTGCTGTTCTACGTCCTGGTGTTGGCCTCGCTCCTGGCCGTCGATGGGTGGTTGCGGCACCCCACCGCGGGCCGGTGGGCCCTGGTGGTAGTGCTCATCGTGGCTGCCGTCCTCACTCGGTACGCAGCCGTCAGCATTGCCGCCACCGCGGCCTGTGCCGCCCTCGCCTACCAAGCCTCGCCCGCCGAAAAGGGCACCCTCCACATCGACCACTTTGTCGTGCTCCCCTCCGCCCGGGGTCACGGTCTGGGCTCCAAGCTCATGACCGCGATCCTCGATCACGCGCGCTCGCTTTCCATCCGCGCGATCAGGGCCGACATCCCCGGCTGGTGCCCCGAGTGGCGTTCGTTCTACGCCCGCTTCGGCTTCGTGTTCACCCACCCGGCCACCTCCGATTCCCCCACCTCCACCACCCCCGTCGAACTCCACCTCGACGCCTGAACGGTCCATGGGCCCTTCCGGGGGCAGACTCCTCCGCGACTTCACCACCTCCGTGCCTCCTCGCAGGGTCAATGGCCGGCACCGCCATCGCTTTCCGAGAAACAATGGCATCCATTTGCGACAAAAACTCCGTGGTGGCCCTCTTTTTTTGACGCTTCGCGATTTGGTGTTATAGTCCATTTACCCTTCATTACGGGACCGGGCGCTGCTCGTTTACCGTGCATGGACATCTTGGGCGGCAGGAGTCAAGTCAGTGAAAATTTGCAGTCGTTTTCGTGCCCCGCTGGCCTTGACCGGCGTCGCGAGTCTCGTCGCCGGGATCCTTCCTACCGTGGCCTTTGCCGCACCGCCCGCCTTTCAGACGGCTGTCCTGGCCAACAACCCGTATGCGTATTATCGCGTCGGGGAAAGCTCCGGTACCACGGCCGCCGATTCCAGTGGCAACAACCGCACCGGTTCCTACGTCGGCAGTCCGACGTTGGGCGTCATGGGTGCTGGCGGCGGCGACACCGCTGTGGGGCTCAACGGCAGCTCCCAGTATGTCACCACGGACCAGGCGTCGGGCTTCGGCTCCTTGATGGGCAATGCCTCGTGGGAGTTCGTTTTCAGCACGACCAACACCAGCGCCCAAATGGCCATGGGCGGGTCCGCCAACACCGGGTCCGTCACGAACTGGGAAGCGACTCTCAACCGCAATGCCGCGGGCAGCACCTCCTCGACAGGCATTCGGATGTTCCTTCGTGACGACAACAACGCCAGCATCGCCGCGGCGTTCACCGCTGCCGGCGCTTTCGATGGCGGCTACCACGATGTTCTGTTCACCTACGACAAAACCGGGGCCACTGCCGACACGCGTCTCGTCGCCTACCTCGATGGGGTCCAGCAAACGCTCACCTTTAACGCCACCGCCACGCCCACCGCGTTCTCCGCCGCCGCCTTCAACGAATCGTTCGGTGCGCGCCAGAACCGCGGCACAGCCGACCTTTTTCTGAGCGGCAACCTCGACGAAGCGGCGATCTACAGCTCGACGCTCTCCGCCAGTGCCGCTGCCGCCCATGCCGCGGCGCTGATCCCGGCGGCGATCCCGGAGCCCGCATCGCTCTCGCTGCTGGGCCTGGGCGCGATGGCGCTCCTCGCTCGCCGGCGCCGCTCCGCCTGACCATCAACACAACGTCAGCATGTGTGGAATTTTGAGCCCGCACGGTCGCGGCTGTCGCGAGGTTGGTTGCGGCTGCGCGGGGCTATGGGAGTGGGGGTTCCGCGGCTCGTCTTCCGGGCTGCGCGCACTTATGATGGGCGCCGCATCACCTACTTGTAACGAGACCACCGCCATGCTCAACCGCTCGCTCGCAGGCACGCTCGCGCTACTGCTTTCCGTTGCCACCGCGCACGCCGCCGGAAGAACTCTTGACGCCGCCGCCAGTGCGCAGCCCGATGGCACCACGCTCAATACCGTCGCCCTGCAGAACGCCATCGACACTCTCTCTGCCGACGGCGGCGGAACGCTTCACTTCCCCGCGGGCAACTATCTCACCGGCACCCTGCAGCTTAAATCGGGCGTCACGCTGTACTTTGATGAAAACGCCACGCTGCTGGGATCGACGGATGCCGGCGATTATAGAAACCTTGATCCCTTCATCGATGGCTCGGGCAACCCCATGGGCCACGCGCTGGTCGTCGCCCTCGACGCCGACCACGTGGCCATCGAAGGTCCGGGGCTCATCGACGGCCAAGGCGCGAAGCTCGCCGCGAAGCAAAGGCCCTTCACGGTCCGCCCCTTCCTCGTGCGTTTCGTCCGCTGCTCAAACATCAC
>CALCHA010000294.1 GCA_937901265.1 uncultured Phycisphaerales bacterium | reverse complement strand
AGTCTGTTGCTCTACCGACTGAGCTACGCTGTCGTGGTCCGCGGCGGGGTGGACGCGGGGAATCCGTTATTGTAAGGGTTTCGGGACCTCTGGCAAGTGCTGCGGAGAGTCGTCGGGGGTGGGGGCGGGGGGTTCGGGGGATTGTTCGACGCGGTAGCGGACGAGGGCTTCGGGGTGGTGGGTGCGGACGAAGGCGAGGAGTTTTTCGCGGACGAGGCAGCGGAGGCCGAAGAGGGAGCCGGCGTTGGCGGCGCTGACGACGGCGCGAAGTTCGGCGGTGCGTTCGGTGATGTTGGTGACCTGGAGGCCGACGGCTTTTTTGTCCCAGAGGTCGGAGGCTTCGACGATGCGGGAGAGTTCGGCGCGGAGGGGCTCGATGTCGGTGGCGCAATCGACGTAGAGGAAGGCGGTGCCGAGGAGGTTGGGGGAGCCACGGGTCCAGTTCTGGAAGGGTTTTTCCATGAAGTAGGTCATGGGGACGACGAGGCGGCGGAGGTCCCAGATGCGGATGACGACGTAGCTGAGGGTGATTTCCTCGATGTTGCCCCACTCGCCTTCGACGACGACGGAGTCTTCGAGGCGGATGGGCTGGGAGATGGCGAGCTGGAGGCCGGCGAAGAGGGTGCCGATGACTTTCTGGGCAGCGAGGCCGAGGATGATGCCGACGATACCGGCGGAGGCGAGGAGGGAGGCCCCGAGTTGTCGGACGCCATCGAAAGTCATGAGGATGCAACCGAGGGCGATGAGGACGAGGACGGAGATGACGATGCGTTCGAGGACTTTGATCTGGGTGTGGACGGCGCGGGCGTGGATGTTGTTGGGGGCGGAGAGGATGTAGTGGGAGAGGAAGACATCGCGACCGACGCGGAGGAGGCGGATGAGAAGCCAGGCGATGGAGATGATGAAGGCGACGGCGGCGACATGGTGGAGCGCGACGTCGAGCTGTGGGGAGAAGTCCGTGGATTCGAGAGCAAGCCAGAAGGCGACGATGAGGGTGATGATGCGGGTGGGGGCGGCGATACGATTGACGGCGAGGTCATCGGAGGCGGTGATGGTTTTTCGGGCGATGCGGCGAAGGATCCAGAAGGTGATGGTGTGGGCGATGAGGGCGAGGAGCAGGGCTCCGGCGAGGATGCCGAGGTTGAGGCCAAGCCACTTGAGGTTTGCCAGCAGTTGCTGCATGTTCATGAAGACTCCTTTTCGAGCGGGATTGTAGGGAGGGAGGGGAGTGATGGCGATGGGCGAGGGGCGTAAAAAGCATATTTTTCGCAAATTTTCGCGTTCATTTGTTTGAGGCGGCTTCCGTTTCGAAAAGGAGGTTTTCTCTATTTTCCGAGACATTTTTTTTATTTTTGAATTTAAGAGGGAGCCTTTTGGGGGGATTTCGGCTATAGAGAAGTATTGCCTCAGCAGGAGCCTCATGCGAACACTCTTTGTTTCAAATCGTCTTCCCGTGATTGTGGAAAAAAAAGCCGGCGTATGGACCAGCCATACGAGCAGCGGCGGGCTGGTGACGGCGTTGGTTCCGCTGCTCAAGCGTGGCGGCGGCATGTGGATCGGGTGGCCGGGGCCGAGCGAGGCGCAGGGTGCGGAGCTGGAGGGGGTGCTGGAGCAATTTTCGGAGCAGCAGGGGTATCGGGTGGCGGCGGTGCCGTTATCGACGCAGGATTATCAACGGTTCTACCAGGGGTACTGCAACGAAATTCTGTGGCCGCTGTTTCATGATCTGCAGTCGCTGTGCAATTTCAATCCGGATTACTGGACGAGTGCGCAGAAGGTGGAGCAGGCGTTCGCGGATGTGGTGGAGGCGCACGCGCAGCCGGGGGATCTGATATGGGTACAGGATTATCAGTTGATGGGGTTGGGGCGGGTGCTGGCGTCACGGGGGCTGCAGAATCCGCTGGCATTTTTTCTGCACATACCGTTTCCGCCGCCGGATATTTTTATGAAGTTGCCCTGGCGGCTGGATGTGCTGCGGGGGCTGCTGCAATATGAAGTGATCGGGTTTCAGACGCGGCGGGATCTGGCGAATTTCGCGGACTGCGTGCACAAGTTGCTGCCGGAAGTGGAGCGGCGGCGGAACCCGGAAGAGGTGCGATTTGAATATGAGGGGAGAACGTGCGCGGCGGGGGCATTTCCGATCGGGATTGATTTTGAGGAGTTTGCGGAGGGGGCGGCCTCGCCAGAGCAGGATGCGCGGCTGGAGGAGCTGAAGGCGATTTACATGGGGCGGCAGATCATTCTGGGAGTGGATCGGCTGGACTACACGAAGGGGCTGCCGTATCGGCTGCGGGCGTTTGCGCGGGCGCTGGAGAAGTATCCGGAGTTGCACGGGCGGGTGACGCTGCTGCAGGTGGTGGTGCCGAGCCGGGAGGCGGTGCCGCAGTATCAGAAGTTGAAGGCGGAGGTGGAGCAGCTGGTGGCGCAGATCAACGGGCGTTTCACGCAACCGGGGTGGGTGCCGGTGCATCATTTGTTCAGGCATGTGGAGCGAACGGAACTGCTGGCGTGGTATCGGTTGGCGGACGTGGGGCTGGTGACGCCGCTGAAGGACGGGATGAACTTGGTGTGCAAGGAATATTGCGCGTGCCAGGTGGAGGGGAACGGGGTGCTGGTGCTGAGCGAGTTTGCGGGGGCGTCGGAGCAACTGGGGAAGTGGGCGGTGGAAGTGAACCCGTATGATATAGATGGGGTGGCGGCGGCGATTCGTGAGGCGGTGTTGATGCCGCCGGAGACGCGGCGGATCGCGATGGAGCGGTTGCGGGCGAACATCCGGGAGGAGAATGTGTACTGGTGGCTGGAGCAATTTCTAGCTGAATGTCGGGTGATTCAAGAAGAGCGCACGGAGCGTTTTACGACACCTTTGGCGAGGTGAAAGAGGTCCATGGAAATTTCAGAGAAAATCGAACAGATTGCGCGATCGGCGATGTTGCTGGTAGCTGCGGATTTTGATGGGACGCTGGCGCCGATCGTGAGCGATCCGGGCGCGGCGGCGGCGCATGCGGAAGCGTTGACGTCGCTGCGTGCGCTGGCGCCGTTCCCGCGCACGCATGCGGCGCTCGTGTCGGGGCGTCCGCTGGCGGCTCGTCCTGTTCAGTGGTGGGACGACCCTGCTGATCCTGCTGGCCCTCGGGGCCCTGCTCTACGTCCGCGTTTCGAGCTCGCTCGAGGCGACCGGCGTCGCCCAGCTCGATGCCCGGGCGAGCTCGCTCAAGCAATTCCTGGGCGGCAGCACCGACCCGGGCAATGCCCCTCC
>CALCHA010000293.1 GCA_937901265.1 uncultured Phycisphaerales bacterium | reverse complement strand
CTCGATGCGCATGGGCGGGGCGGAGAGCTGCGGGGCGGGCTCCATCTGGGCGTGCAGCTCCAGCCGCGTTTCGAGCTGCCTCCAGGCATCGGGGGAGGGGGGAACGGGCGCGAGGGAAAGGGGGATGCGGTCGAAGGCGGCCTGCGCCTCGGCGAGGGCGGCGGCGCAGGTGAGGCAGCCGGAGGCGAGGTGGCGCTGGAGGGCGGCGCGCTCGTCGGGGTCGAGCGCATTGGCAACGTAAAGCAGGAGGAGGTCATGGCGTTCTTCGCAGGTCATGGCATCCTCCTTTCGCGGCCGAGGGTCTGGCGGAGGCGGTTGCGGAGGCGTTCCAGGCCGAGGCGGATGTGGGATTTGACGGTGCCCAGGGGCTGCTGGAGGCGGTCGGCGATCTGGGTATGGGAGAGGCCTTCGAAATAGGCGCACTCGAGGGCGCGGCGTTGTTCGGGATCGAGCTCTTCGAGCGCGGTGGCGACGAGGGCGTGGGATTCGGCGTCCTGCAGGGCATCGGGGAACTGGGGCGAGGCAACGTCGATTCCGGCGGCAGGGTCGAGGGACACCCCGGCGGGAGGCGGCCGCCTGCGCAGCCGATCAAGGGCGCGGGAGCGGGCCACGCGGAGGATGTAGGTGAGGGGTTGAGAGCGGTGGTGGTCATAGCGTGCGCGGGCAGTCCAGAGCTCAAAGAAAACATCGACAGTGAGTTGTTCGGCCTCGTGGGAATCGCGGAGCATGCGGAGACCGAGGGCGTTGACGAGGGCCCTGTGGCGGTCGTAGAGCTGCCTGAGCGCGGACTCATCGCCGGCCGCCAGAGCGAACATGAGCGCGAAGTCATCGGGTGCGGCGTCAGTGGGTGTGAGGGGGTCAGCCAACCGCGGATCTCCAAGGTGCGGGGATAGGCTAACCGGGGGAAGCGGAGGGGACAATGGCGGAGGGCCAGGGGAGAAGACAGAGGGGCGGCGACGTCGTCCGCCGCCGCCCCATGTCGGAGCCATGCTCCATCCCAGGCATCAGAGATCGCGGAGGATCAGTCGGGCATAAGGACGGTGTCGATCCAGTGGATGGTGCCATTGGAGCACTTGATGTCGGGCTTGATGACGGTGGCGGTGGCCTTGTCGTTGCCGACCATGACCTTGCCGTCCTTGGTGGTGATTTTGAGTTCGCCGCCTTCGACGGTTTTGGCGGAGGACATGGCCATGACGGCCTTGGCGTCGTTGTTGCCGGGCACGACGTGGAAGGTGAGGATTTTGACGAGCTTGTCCTTGTTTTCGGGCTTGAGGAGATTTTCGACGGTGCCCTTGGGGAGCTTGGCGAAGGCTTCGTTGGTGGGGGCGAAGACGGTGAAGGGGCCCTTGCCCTTGAGGGTATCGACGAGGCCGGCGGCTTTGACGGCGGTGACGAGGGTGGTGACGTCAGCCATGCCGGGACCGGTGGCGGTTTCGATGATGTCTTTTTCGGCCATCGGGGCGGCGGGGGTCGCCGGGCTCATCTGCTGAGCGCGGGCGGTGAGCTGCACGGCACCGGCGGCCGCAAGCGCGAGGCCGGCAAAGGCTGGAAGTAGGTATTTGCGCGTAATCATTTGAATTTCTCCACGAGTAAGTTGGCGTTCCGGCCGCTTCGCATGAGGCGGTGTCCGGCTGCTTCGGCATTGATGTACGGGGAAAAAGTTCGGGTGGATCAGATGATTTCCGAAGTGCGGAAAAGGGCGGCGGGTCAGGCGGAGGGGGGCAGGTGGAGGAAGGTCAGGGCGTCGGCGGCGGGGTCGAGCAGGGCGACGGACCGGATCCTGGCGCGGTGGAGAGCGCCGGGGTTGAGGACGCGGGTGGCGCCGCGGCGCTCATCGCGCTGCTGATGGGTGTGGCCATGGATGACCCAGGCGTAGTGCCCGGAGGCGATGAGTTTTTCGAGCCGGACGCCGTCGTGGCCGTGGGTCATGGCGAGACGCTTTCCCGCGAAGGAAAGGTCGGCGAAGTCGTGGTGGAAGTGGAGGCCCCGGGCGGCGGCGGCGGCGTGGAGGGCGGGGGGATCGAACTCGTTGTTGCCGAGGATGAAATGGAAGGGGACGGGGAGGTGGGCGAAGTGTTCGAGCATCTGCGGGGAGACCAGATCGCCGGCGTGGAGGTAGGCGGCGGGATGGTGGGGGGCGAGCAGGGCCAAGGCGGCTTGCGTGGAGCGGGCGTTGTCGTGGGTGTCGGAGAGAAGAGCGAGGAGCATGGGAGCCTCATAAGACGAAGTGCGAGGACGAAAGGCGAAGGGGGAGGCTGGATCAGGGCGGCGGTTTGGCGGTGGGGTCGACTTCGAGGCGGAGGGCGTCATAGAAGAGGGCACGGACGTCGACGGCGCGTTTGGTTTCGTTGCCGGCGGCAGGGTAGCTGCCGGGGATTTGCAAGCGGAGTTCATTGCTGCCGGCGTGGATCCGGGCCGCGTCGAAAGGAATGATGAAGAGCTGGCGGCGGGAGTCCTGGCCGCCGGAGCGGTAGACGGCGGCACCGGAGGTCTGCAGGTCGAGGGTCTTGAGCGGGTGGCCATTGAGGGTGAGGGCGAGTTGGCGGGCGTCGGCGGCGGCGAGGGCAATGGTGAGGGTCGCCTCGCCGGTCTGCGCGGCGGGGGAATCGAAGAAGACGCTCCAGTAGGGGTGCTCGTTGTACCACTGCCATTGGCCCATGTTCCAGTCGGCGGCTTCCCGGGAGTGGCCGATGGTGAAGGCGACGTCGTGGGGGAAGTTTCTGAGGTAGCGTTGGAAGTTGTCGTAGTGGCGGAAGTCGTCGCCGCCTTTGAATTCGCGGGTGGAGCGGTCGAAGGTGCCGATCTGCCAGAGGCGTTTTCCGTGGGTGATGGGGGTCCATTCAAGGGTGCCCAGGTCGAGGTTGTCGTGGGGAGCGATGAGGATGTTGTCCTTGTGGAAGTCCTGGGGCTGATCGGCGCCGGAGAGGTGGAGGCGGTAGGTGCCGGGGCGGACCTTGTCGATGGTGAAGTTGCCGGCGGCGTCGGCCTGGGTCCAGAACTGGTAGCCTTTGGAGGCGAGGCAGAAGTCGGGTTCGTCGGGATCGGTGAGGACGACCCAGGCGTCCTTGGGGGAGGTGCCGTCGGCGAGGTGAATTTTTCCAGTAAGCGTGCCGCGAACGAGCGGATAGTCGGCGTTTTTGATGAACGCATAGGGCCATTTTTTGATTTCGGCGGCGGCGCGATTTTGGGCGTCGGCCCAGAGGGCGTCGATGGAGGGCGCCTGGTTGATGTAGAGGAACATCGGGCCGTAGAACCTGGACCACTTTTCGTCGGCCTTGATGGGGATGCCGGTGGCGCCGAAGTGCTCGCCCTGCACGATCCACTGGACGATGTTGGTTTGCGGCCCGGCGGGGAGGGGCCCCTGGTGGACGGTGAGTTCCTGCTTGAGCGGGCCGCCGTTGCAGGATTCCCAGGAGGGCATGACCATCCAGAGCCCCACGCCGTGGCCGGCCATGCCGTAGACGTGGGCATCGTGGGCGAAATCGCAGAAGTCATATTTGGAGATGAGCTTTCCGTCGTCGTAGAGCCAGGTGGCGTCCTGAACTTCTTTGACGACCTTGCCGGTGGGGATGGGAGTGATGCGCGGGCCGTCGGGGAGGTAGTGGGTGAAAAGCGTCTGGCCGGCGACACCGCGGACGACCCAGCCGGCCTGCACGAAGTTGGCGGCGGCCATGCCGGGGCCGTGGCGGTAGGTGAGATAGATGTAGATGCCGGGCTCACCGCGGCGCAGGAGGAGATGCCACTCGATGTGGAAGGGGATTTGGTCGGTGGGCTCGGTACCGACGAGGATGTCGGCGGCGTCGGCGGAAGAGGCGACGAGGCGGATCATATTTTTCTGCACCGGCTCGGGATGCTCGACGGTTTTGTTGGTGGCGCCGGTGAGGGGTTCGGGGGTGCTGACGTAGTGCATGTAGATGGTCTTGCCGCTGTTTTCGCCGAGCTCGACCATTTGGCCGGAGGCTTTGATGCGGGCCTTGAGCGAGGTGACGCGGCCGTTGGTTTTGCTGAGGGTGAAGGCGACCAGGCCATTGGAAGCGGTGATCGCGGTGGGGGTTTCGGTGGTGCGGACGGGATCGTCGGCGGCACGGAGGGGGAGGGAGGGGAGAAGCAGCAAAAGGGGAAGAAGGAGGGGTAATCGCATGGCGGGATCCTGCGGGGCGAAGCGTGACGGGCCAGTGGCAATGGGCGGCGCACTCAATGCGTAGCGGATGCACGGTGCGGCGTGGCAGGTTCATTGTAGCAGATCAGGGGAGCGAGCCGAGCAGGTGGTGGGGATCGAGGGCGGATTTGAGCGCGGTGACGAGGGGGTCGGCGCTGCCGGGGGATCGCGGGAAGGCGAGGCAGTCGGGCGGCTGCAGCAGCTTCTCAAGGGTGCGCGGGGGAGCGTGGCCGCGGAGGAGCGCGGCGTTGGCTTCCGCGACGAGCCAGACATTTTCCTGGCGGCCCAGGGCGTGGGTGAGGGCGGCGGCGCGCGACGGCAGGGTGTGCAGGCGGAAGGGAAGGGTGCCTTCGGGGGCGAGCGGTTCGGCGGTCATCCAGAGGCGCAGGCGGCCACACTGGGCCGCGTTGAGCGAAAGCGATTCGAGGCCTTCCGCAGCCGGCAGGCAGCGAAGCACGTCGATCTGGGCGCGGGCGGCGGCGGGGCGATCGAGGAAGCCGACGGTGAGGCAGACAGCGTCGCCGGCGGGCAGGCTCAGGGGGTTGGCGGCAAAGGTCTGCGCCGGGATGAGCTGGAGGTACGCGGGGGTCACCGGGGCGAGACGAATCTCGGCGGCGAGTTGCGCGGCGGATTCGGGGGTGGGACAGTAAAACGTGACCGCGGCTTCATCGTCGGGGCGGGCGGCGGTGCGGAGCGTGACCTCGGCGAGGATGCCCAGCGTTCCGCACGCGCCGGTCATCAGACGCTGCAGCTGGTAGCCCGCGGCGTTTTTCATGGTGCGGCCGCCGGCGTGGAGGATTCGCCCGGCGGCGTCAATCCAGGTGATGCCCAGGAGCAGGCGGCGGAAATCATTGGTGGCGGCGATTTCGCGCAAGGGGCCCAGGGAGTTGGTGGCGATGAGGCCGCCGAGTGTGCGGGCGCCGGGGACGCGCGGGGCCAGGGCCGGGGGATCCAGCGGCAGCCACTGGTTTTTCCAGGCGAGCTCGCGCTGCAGGGCTTCGAGGCTGATGCCGGCCTGCAGGGTGACGGTCATGTCGGCGACGGCGTGGTCGAGGATTTTGTTGAGGCGGAGCGTGGAGATGTCGCGGATCGGCCGGGCGGGATCGAAGCGCGCGAGCGGCAGCGAGCCGGAGCCGGTGATACGCACCTGCTCACGGGCGACGGCGGCGTCGGCGATGAGGGCGGCGAGTTCGGCGGTGGAGCGCGGTCGGGCGGGAGTCATGGGGAGAATGATAGGGAGGAATGATGAATGACGAAATTCAAATGGCGCGTGAAATCCGCAGGGCGAAGCGCGGAGGAGGTGAGAGATCGCCCGTGAACGGGGCTTTGCTCAGCGGGCGGGCACGTTGCTGGCGAAGTTTTGCGTGAGGTAGAGGGAGTCCTGGGTGGTGTCGTAGGTGCCGCGGGCGGCGGCGGCGCCGAGGTAGCGGAAGCTCTGGTTGAGAATGTCGGCCTTGTGGGGCGGGGAGTTCATCCACTGGGTGAGGGCGGCGTCGGCGAATTCTGCGTAGGTGTAGTAGCCGAGGCGCTTGTGCGTCTGCTTGTCGGTGTAGATTTCGTTGGGCGGGCTGCCGGTGACGAGGTAGTTGCCCGAGCCCATTTCGCGGACGGGGAGCACGGCGATGTTTTCCCCGGCAGCCTGCGGATTGAGGCCGGCGTTCTTGAGGCGGTCGCCAAGCGTGGCGTTTTCCGGCGTGGGGGATTGGTGGGCGAAGTAGTGGAGGGTGGCCATCTCCGCGGAGTGATCGTGGGCCATCGTGTGGAGCCGTTCGTTGTAGGTGAACAGCGGGAGGTGGGCCTTGGCGCGTTCCTGGTTGGTGCGGTGGAAGAGGGCGGCATCGAGCAGCTGGAGATCGACGCTGTCGGCGGTCATGCGGGTCTGCAGTTCGGGCAGCTTGAAGAACGCCTCGGCGGTGAGCGCATAGTCGTCGGCGGGTTTTGTCGTCGGGGCCGGCCTGGTCTGGGCAAGCAGGAGAAGGGCGAGCACGGCGAGGAGGGGTTTGCGAATGCCCATTGTCGGTTCTCGATTCAGACGCATGGTGAGGCTCCCTCAAGGCTAGCGAGGAACAGCCGCTGTGCTTGGGAAAATGGCGCGAGACCCACGAGCTGGCATCTGCAGGGGAACAGAACCGTCGATCATGGCCAGCCAGCGTTGCGGATCATGGTTGATGGCGTCCATCAAGCGGCGTGCCATCCCGTCAGGGTGCCGCGAGTCAGATTCCCATTTCTGGATGAGGATCGTGGAAGCGCCGATGAGGCGAGCGAAGAGCTCCTGGGTAAGGTTGAGTTTGCGGCGGAGGGTTCGTACCTTCGCGCCGTCGTATGGACTGGGCGGCGCAATGTGCCGCGAGGGATACTTTGTTTCGGGTCGGATGCCTTGCTTGAGGGTATCTTCAAGATCGTAGAGGGCGGCGAGAATTTTCCGTGCGGCGGGCGTATCGCCAACATGCCGGCGCGAGGCCGCCGGCGGCCGACGGGCGGGTTTGGGGGGCGGAATGTGAAGGACTTTTTTCATCGTGCGGTCCAATCCTGTTGCGGTGTGCGGTAGCCGCTTCGAACCCGGGCTATGACTTGAGCGATGGCTTGGGCGTCAGCGGGAGAAAGGTTGGGCTTGTCGTTTTTGGAAAATACGGTCACCAGATAAACGTGTTCCGCGGGCGTGATGAGGAAATAGCAAACGCGGACACCGCCGCTTTTTCCGCCGCGACGCGATTCGGGCGAGAATCGCATTTTCCGCGGCCCGCCGGTGCCGGCCATGAGGGGGAAGGCTTCGGGGTCCTCCATGATGTCGAGTTCGATAAGACGCAGGTCCTCCGGAGACAGGCCAGCCCGTTTCGCCTCCCGTGCAAAGCCCGGAAGCTGCACAATCACATGCCTCATTCCATGACCATCCTAGCACATACAACGTATAGGTTGAAGAAAAATTATTGCGAATGTCGAGTCAACGACATTCACCCCACCGGGATCGGCAGCTGGCTCGTCACCGTGAGGCCGAAGCCATCCAGTCCCAGGAGCTTCTTCGGGCGGTTCGTCAGCAGCTGCAACTTCGAAAGGCCCAGGTCACGCAGGATCTGGGCACCGA
>CALCHA010000292.1 GCA_937901265.1 uncultured Phycisphaerales bacterium | reverse complement strand
TGGACCCAGCGCGGCCTCCGCCAGTTCAAAAATTTCGCCTGGACGGACGCCGGCAAGCAGCTCAGCTTCGACATCCTCCACCAGCAGGTCCGCGACGCCGCCGCCATGGTCGCCGACGCGCGGCCACCGATCCTTCCGCTGCCCCCGGCCGATGCCGAGGGCCGCCGCGGCGGCGCACCGGTGATGGTCATGAGCAAGAATGCAGCTGGTGCCAATGCGCCCCTCGCCGAAGGCTCCCTGATGACCCCCATCGAAACCTCCAACCTCTTCGCCCGCCCCGATCGCATCTTCATCTTCCACACCGGCAAAGTGAGCATCTTCAACGCCGCCGACGGCAGCCCCCTCGGCACCGCCGAAAAGCCCTTCACCATGCCTCTCGCCGGGAGTCCCGCCGCCCTCGTGGGCTGCTATGGCGACATCGCCATTTTCGCTCAGAACCGCATGATCATGGGCGTCAATCTCTCCACCATGGAAACCCTCTGGCGGCAGAACTTCAACTTCAGCATCCGCGACGTCACCATCAACCCCAACCAGGGCCGCATCCAGCAAATCAATGGCCGCAACATCGTCATTCAGGGCGGCATGATCATCAACGCCGAGGATGGCACCGTGATCACGCAGGCCCCCGATCTGCAGAGCGACCCAGAAGCCGCCCGCGCGGCCGCCCTGGCCGCGCTCAATCGGCCCGCCTACTCCACGCTCAAGATGGTCGGCGACAAGCTCCTCGTCGTCAGCGGCGGTGCCCTGCACGCCTACAACCTCAAGACCGGCAAGCCCGCGTGGATGGATGGCACGAAGGAAAGCACCCTCAAAATCCCCGATGGCGGCTCCGCCAACGTTGTCCAGGGCAACGATGATTTCATCGTCGTTCAGGTCGACCGCTCCGACAAGCCCGGGTCCACCTTCCTCATCGCCGACGCCGACACCGGCCAGCTCCGCCGCCAGCTTTCCCTCGACGACGAACATGCCTATTGGCGCGGTCTCTCCGACGACGGGATGCTCTTTGCCGTCACCGACCGCTCCGTCTGCGCTTTCGATCTTCAGAGCGATTCCGACAAACCCATTTGGAAACGGGCCGATCTCACCAGCCACTATCCCACCGCCACCCAGATCACCCTCGACGGCCTGATGTTCATCAACGCGCAGAATGAACTCATGTGCCTCTCCCCCGAGGGCGGCGAAGCCCGCTGGCCCGATCCCACCGGCCCCGCCATCCGCCTCAACATCCCCTCCGGCCAATCCCCCACCGGCCAAATGGCCTTCCTGCGTTCCCAGCTCGATGGCGACATGGTCATCTACCAATCCACCCAGGGCGTTTCCGCCTACTTCACCTACCCGCGCTCCGCCGACGACGGCCAACTTGCGTGGGAAGCGATGTTCGCCCCCGGCACCACGCCGCCGCTGCAGACGTTCGACGTCTCCGACCCCTATGTCGTCGTGATGGCCACCGGTCCCAAGGGCACCGCGCAGCGCGCCGTGGACCTCATCTTCATCAACCGCAAAGGGGGAAAGCGCCACCTCGACAAATCGATTTCCCGCTCCAACACCGTTGGCGAGATTGAGGGGCCCCTCATTCAGGCGTGGGAACTCGTCGACAATGGGGTCGCGCTGCAAGTCAACGAACAAGTCTTCTTCTATCACGGAGAACCGCCTGCCGCACCCGCCGAAAAGGCGGGCACGTAAGCGCGGATCCCGGGTGATCCCCTCCGACCCGCGACGCTCGCAATCACCGCCCGCGTCCGTCGTTTGACTGCTGGGGGTTTCTCCCGCTTTTTTCCCGTGGAACCGCCCCATGGATGCTCCAACTTTCTCCCGCCGGGCCCTCCTTCAGGCATCCGCCGCCCTTTCCCTGGGCGGCTGTTCTCTCTCCTCTGTCGGATCACGAAACATGCAAAAAACCTTCGATGTCACCGCCTTTGGTGCCGCCGGCGACGGCACCACCCTGGACACGGCCGCCCTCCAGAAAGCCATCGACACCGCCTCCGCTTCCACCGGTGGGGGGGCTCAAAAAGCCCGCGTCCTTCTCCCCGGCAAGAAAAAATTCCTCGTCGGCTGCCTCACCCTTCGCTCCAACATCGACTTCCACCTCGCCGACGACGCCGAACTGCTCGTCTCCACGATCCGCTCCGATTACCACGACTCCTCCCACGGCTCCCACGGCGGTGATGGCCCCGGCGTCCTTGTCGGCGAGAACCTCCAGAACCTCTCCTTCTCCGGCACCGGCGTCATCAACGGCCGCTCCCCCGATTTCATGGACCACTACGAAGCCGCCAACGAATGGTGGCGGCCGAAATCCTGGCGGCCGCGGCTGATCCTGCTCACCGGCTGCAGCGACCTTGAAATGCACGCCCTCACCATCAAGGACGCCCCCTCCTGGACGGTGCATCTGCTCGGGTGCCAGCGCGTCCTCATCGACGGCATCACCATCGCCAACCAGCTCGACGTGCCCAACTGCGACGGTATCGACCCCGACCACTGCCAGGATGTCGAAATCAAGAATTGCCGCATCACCTGTGGCGACGACGGCGTCGTCATCAAGACCACCCGCCAACCCCCCGGCACGCCCGACTACGGCCCGTCGGAAAATATCCGCGTCTCCGACTGCATCATCCAGACGCAGGATTCCTGCCTCAAGCTGGGCACCGAATCCGTCAGCGACATGTGCAACATCCGCTTCGAACGCTGCCAGCTCCTCGACGGCTGCCGCGGCATCTGCATCCAGCTGCGCGATGAGGGCAACGTCTCCAACATCGAGTTCCGCGACATCACGTTTCAGTCTCGCTATTTTTCCGATCCCTGGTGGGGCCGCGGCGAGGGCATCTCCTTCACCGCCATTCCGCGGACCGCCGGGGCGGCGCTGGGAAAAATCTCCGACGTCCGCGTCATCAACGTCACCGGCCGCTGCGAAAATTCCTCGCGCATCGACGGCTCCCCCGAATCCCGCATCTCCGACGTCCTCTTCGACAACGTCCACCTCACCCTCGACCGCTGGACCAAGTACAAGGGCGGCCTCTTCGACAACCGGCCGACCAAGGCCATCCCCGACATCGAACCCCACGGCACCCCCGCCTTCTTCGTGCGCCACGCCGACAACGTCACGCTGAAAAACTGCCGCGCCGACTGGGGCAAGAACGTCCCCGACTACTTCTCCCACGCGATCGAAGTCGTAGAATGTGGCAATTTCCGGTCGCCGGGTTTCGTGGGCACGGCCGCCCACCCGGACCGAGACCCGCCGATCTACCAGGTTGTCCGCAAGGCCATTCGCGTGCCTCTCAAGACCACTTTTGAATAACATTGGAGCCCCGCCATGCGCACTCGTTCATTCGTTCCTTTCGTTCTTCTTCTCCTCGCCGCCACCGCCCGCGCCTCCGACGTCGGCAAACGCTACCCCTCCGAAAAGACCACCTATGAAGACCCGGTGACCCACCTCACCATCACCCGCCTCACCACTTCCCCCGCCAACGACGCCAAGATCTACCAGACCCACAACCAGTGGGCCGCCGACGGACAGCACATCATCTTCCGCTCCAACCGCCCCGCCGACGGCCGCTCGCAGGCCTTCGCCGTCAACGAAAAAGCCGGCGACATCGTCCAGCTCACCGAGGGCAACGCCG
>CALCHA010000291.1 GCA_937901265.1 uncultured Phycisphaerales bacterium | reverse complement strand
CCATCGGCTCGACGCTCGGCGCAGTCGGTGGTGTCGCCCTTGGCTACCTGCAGGAGTAACCCGTGACCAACGCCCGCCCCACCCTCCCACGAACCCTCCCCCGCATCCTCACCTTTTCCGCCGCCGCACTCCTCCTCTTCGTCGGCCGCGCCAGCGCCTACATCGACCTCGCCCCCACCCTGGGCAAAATCATCAAGGACTCCAAAACCATCGCCCTCGTCGAAGTCACCGCCTACGACCGCGCCACGCGCACCGTTACCCTCAAGCCCCTGCACACCCTCAAGGGCGCCACGCCCCCCGCGGAATTCCGCCACATCCTCGCCCGCGAGGGCGAAGCCGTCCCCGCGCAACTCCTCCGCTGGGCCGCCCCCGGCAGCCGCGCGGTCCTCTTCGCCACCGCCAACCGTGCCGTCGTCTGTGTCGGCACTGCCTGGTATTCCCTCAAAAGCCCCGAGAACGACACCTGGAAAGCCGCTGAGGATCGCCCCGATCTTCCCCTGGCCTACTTCGGTGGCGTGGCTCACCTCGATGCCGCCGTCGCCGAAATTCTCGCCGGCCGCACCGCCATCATCACCACTGTCGCCTATGGCTCGGAAAGCGAGGGGGCCATGTTCGACATCGCCCTCAACCGCCAGAGCCTGCCCGGCGTCGTCCGCCTCGAACGCATCCGCGCCTCCGCCGACATGCCCACCGCCATGATCTCCGCCAGCTCCGACCCTCAGTTCTTCGTCGGTCCCGGCAGCGTCGACGTCGCCGATCTCCCCGCGCTGCTCACCCAGCTGACCGCGACCGATCCCGCCACCCGCACCGAAGCCGCCGACGACCTGGGCTCCCTCGGCCGCAAGGCCAGACCCGCCGCCGCCGCCCTGGCTGCCGCGCTGCGCGATGCCGCCCCCGCCGTCCGCGCCGCCGCCGCCGGTGCCCTGCTGCGCATCACCCCGCGCGACCCGCGCCCGCTCGAAGTCCTGCAAGCGGACCTCGACAGCAGCGACCTCGCCGCACGCCGCGCCGCCGCCAACGCCGCCGGTTTCGCCGGCACGCGCGGTGCCCCCCTCGCCCCCCGCCTCGCCGCCCTGCTCAAGGACCCCGACGAATCCACCCACATGGGCGCCCTGCAGAGCCTCTCCATGCTCGGACCCGCCGCCGCACCGGCCCTCCCGGCGCTGCTGCCCCTGCTGCAGGATCCCGAACTGGCCATCGACGCCGCCGACGCCGTCGGGCACATCGGCCCCGCCGCCCACGACGCCCTCCCGCAGCTCACCAGAATGCTCGCCTCCGACCAGCGCGCCCTGCAGTGGGCCGCCTGCCGCGCCATGGCCCAGATCGGCGGGCCCGATGCCCACCCCGCCGTCGACTTCATGCTCGCCGCCATGCCCAAGGCCACCGAGGTCGAAGGCTACAACCTCATGATCTACCTCGCCCTCCTTGGCCCCGTCGCACAGGACGCCCTGCCCAAACTCCCCACCTTCGCTCTCAAAAACCGCGGCCTCACCACCGCCACCACCTGGGCCATCCATCCCGAAAAAGGCTACCCCTGGAAGCCCGCCCCCTCCCCCGGCTTCGGTCCCTTCGGCGGAGCGGTCGCCCCCCAGGATTCCCCCGGCTTTGGTCAGGGCGGCGGCCTGGGACAAAACATGTTCGGCAGCCTCATGTCCCTCATCTACGTCTCCTACATCCACAACCTCGGCACGCGCCTCGCGCCCGTCGCCCCGCGCCTCGCCACCGATATCCTCCAGGACACCGCCGGCGATGTCCCCACCTGGGGCTACGAACTCCTCGCCGCCGATCCGGCCGCCGCCATGAAAATTCTCACCCCCGCCCTGCACTCCAGCGACGCCACCCAGCGCGAACGCGCCACCGTCGCCCTGGGTTACATGGGCCCCGCCGCCGCCCCCGCCGCCCCGGAACTCCAGGCCGCCCTCAAACAGGCCCCCACCGATTCCGAACACCGCCTCCTGACCTGGGCCCTGCTGCACGTCACCGACGACTGACCGACAAAAATCGCCGCTCCCCCTATCCGCCCAACGCCCTTGGCCGCACAATGGGGCCATCTTTATCCGGAGGCCCTCCATGAACCACCGCGCCCTTTCCTCCTTCGCCCTCGCCGCCGCCCTCCTCGCCGGGTGCAGCCAGGATCCCCCACGCACACAATCCACCGGAGGCCTGCCCCCGCCACAGACCGTCACCTCCATGGACCTCCAGCGCCTCCAGGGCACCTGGTACGAAATGGGCCGCATCCCCGCCCCCGGTGAAAAGCTGCACACCGCCGGCATCGTCATCTTCGCCCACTCCGGCGATTCCCTCGCCATGTCCTACCGCTGGCGCGACGCCTCCATCGACGGGGCCACCCGCGATGCCGGCGCCACCATCACCACCTCCCCCACCCACCCCTCCCACCTCCTGCTGCACAACGCCACCGGCGGACTCCCGCGCGAACTCTGGGTGCTCGCCCTCGCCAGCGACAACTCCATCTGCGTGCTGGCCACCCCCGACCGCAAACTGGCCATGATCCTCAACCGCACCCCCTCCATCAACGCCGCCTCCTTCGGCGACGTGACCCGCATCCTCGAAAGCCAGGCCTACCCCGTCGACCAGCTCCAGATCACCACCCAGGCCCCCACCGCCGGCTAATCGCGATCAAGACGGCGGCCCGGCGCGATTGCGCATCCAGGGGTTTCGTTTTCAGCACGAAGTGACGAAGACACGAAGCCCACGAAGCC
>CALCHA010000290.1 GCA_937901265.1 uncultured Phycisphaerales bacterium | reverse complement strand
TTCAGACGCTGCTCAATGGCAAGAGCGTGCAGGACTCCAGCACGGCCGACATGATCTTTGATGTGCCGACGATCATTGCGTTTCTTTCGGGGTCGACGACGTTGTTGCCCGGGACGGTGATTCTCACCGGAACGCCTTCGGGGGTCGGCGCGGGAATGAAGCCGCCGCAGTATCTCAAGGCCGGGGACAGCGTGACGATCGCGATCGAAAAGATCGGCGAGCTCACGAATCCAGTGATTATGGAGCCACCCATCACGCAGTGAACCGAGTGCAGTGAAACACGCGCCGTGAAGCGCAATGAGGAGTACCCCATGGAACCTATTTGCGGTGGTCGCAGTCCGATCGCCCTGGAACTTCAGCCGGGCACCTATTGGTGGTGCGTCTGCGGGCGGAGCAAGACGCAGCCTTTCTGTGACAACTCGCACCAGGGCTCGGGAATTGAGCCGCTGGAAGTGACGCTGGAGGCCCCGCGACGAATTTCGTTTTGCACCTGCAAAATGACAACGCGGCCTCCATTCTGCGACGGGACCCACAAGCGGCTGCCCCCCTTGCCGGAGGAGGCTCCGGCGGTCAGCCCGCCGGGGATGGCGCCATGAGCAGGATCGCGGTGGTGACCGACCTTATTTTCTCGACCAAAATCACGGGGACAGCCAAGGCGCTGGGGGGGCAGGTGCAGGTGGCGCGGAGTCTGGACGCGCTGCGTCAGAAGCTCGATGCGGCGTGCGAAGCCGCGGCCACGGGCACGCCGCCGACGGAGGCCGCGTCGGGGGTGCCGCTGGTGATCGTCGATCTGAATTCCACGGGCGTGGATACGGTCGAGGCCGTGCGGGTGGCCAAGGCGCATCGGGCGGCTCCGCGGGTGGTGGCATTTTTGTCACATGTGCAGGCGGAGCTTGCGGTCGCGGCCCGGGAAGCCGGCGCGGACCAGGTGCTGGCGCGATCGGCCTTCGTCGACCGGCTGCCGGAGCTGGTGCGTCCGGCCTGAGGCCTCGAAGGGGTGGCCATGTCCTTGGTATTGGCACTGGATCAGGGAACGACGAGCTCCCGCGCCTTGCTGTTTGACGTGGCGGGAGGCATCGTCGGGATGGCGCAGCGGGAGTACCCGCAGCATTATCCCGAGCCTGGCTGGGTGGAGCAGGACCCGCGGGATATCTGGCAATCGCAGCTGGGCGTGGCGCGGGAGGTGATGGCGACGAACGGGATCGACCCGGAGCAAATCGCCGCGATCGGCATTGCGAATCAGCGCGAGACCACGCTCCTGTGGGACCGCCGGACCGGGGAGCCTTTGCACAACGCCATCGTCTGGCAGGATCGGCGGACGGGTGCGGCCTGTGATACACTCGTCGAGCGCGGTGAAGGCCCCCGGATTCGCAGCAGAACGGGCTTGGAAATTGATGCCTACTTTTCGGCCACCAAGCTGGCGTGGCTGCTGGATCATGTGCCCGGGAGCCGGGAGCGGGCGCAGCGAGGGGAGATCGCCTTTGGCACGGTGGACGCGTGGCTGCTGTGGAATCTGACCGCCGGCCGGGTGCACGCGACCGATCCCTCGAACGCCAGCCGCACGATGCTTTTCGACCTTCACAAGTGCGCGTGGGATGACGCCTTGCTGGAGCTGTTTCAGATTCCGCGGGAGCTGCTTCCGGACCTGCGCCCCTCGCATGGCGATTTCGGACACACGACGCTTTTCGGCGGGGAGATTCCCATTCGCGGGGTGCTCGGCGATCAGCAGGCGGCGCTGCTGGGCCAGGGGTGCTGCCGCGCGGGGATGGTGAAGTGCACCTATGGGACGGGCTGCTTTCTGCTGATGCACACGGGCGCGATGCCGGTGGAATCGCGGCACCGGTTGTTGACCACGATTGCGTGGCAGCGGGCGGGGCGGGTGGACTATGCGCTGGAGGGGAGCGTTTTTTCGGCCGGGGCGATCATCCAGTGGCTGCGCGATGGGCTGGGCATTATTCAAACGGCGGCCGACGTGGAGGGGTTGGCCGGGTCGGTGGCGGATACGGGCGGGGTGATGCTTGTGCCGGCGTTTACGGGGCTGGGGGCACCGCATTGGAATCCGCACGCGCGGGCGGCGATTGTGCAGATGACCCGCGGCACGACCAAGGCGCACATCGCGCGGGCGGCGCTGGAAGCAATCGCCCAGCAGGTCGCCGATGTGGTCGAGGCGATGGGGGCGGACATCCATGCGGCGGGCGGGAGCGGGGAGGGCGGAGGGTTTCACGCGGGCGGGTTGCCGGCGTTTGAGCTGTGGGTGGATGGCGGGGCGGCGGCGAACGATCTGCTGCTGCAGATTCAGGCCGACGTTCTGGGCGTTCCCGTGTTCCGCCATGCCCACGCCGAGGCGACCGCCGCCGGGGCACGCGCGATTGCCCTGGCGCAACCGACCACGAATATCCGTCGCGCGGAGGCCCGCGTGTTTCACCCGCAAATCGATGCGGCCCGACGGCAGAGTGCCCGGGAACGCTGGCAACGCACCCTCAAGGAGCACGCATGCTGATCACGGAATCGATCGCGACGCACGAACGCAACGAAATTATCGACATCACCCCGATCGTGCGGCGGGCGCTGCGCAACGCCGCCATTCAGGAAGGCTTGTGCGTGGTCTACATCCCCCACACCACCGCGGGCGTGTCGATCAACGAAAATGCCGACCCGGATGTGAAGCATGACGTCACCGAGAAACTCGCGGCCCTGATCCCGCACCGCGAAGCCTACTACCAGCATGGGGAGGGCAATTCCGATTCGCACCTCAAAACGATGCTGGTCGGGCCGAGCGTTTCGCTGATTGTCACCGGCGGCACCCTTCTGCTGGGGCAATGGCAGGGGATCTATTTCTGCGAATTCGACGGCCCGCGGCGGCGCACCGTTCAGATCAAGCTGATGGCCGACCGATAGGGCACGTGGTTGGGGGAGGGACCGGCCCACGCCCTGCTGGGGCGGAGCGGAGAATTTTGGCCGTTGGCGGTCGAGAGATTCGCGCCGGCGGCAGGGTCTTTATGGCGCTTCGCGTTTGCCCTAT
This sequence comes from uncultured Phycisphaerales bacterium, assembly GCA_937901265.1. Classification (GTDB taxonomy): domain Bacteria; phylum Planctomycetota; class Phycisphaerae; order WQYP01; family WQYP01; genus CALCHA01. Next base: position 8,017 of record CALCHA010000290.1, on the reverse strand, counting down.
ACTCGTCGCTTTCCCCGAGGGCGTTATTGACCACCGGGGAAGTTGGAAACGGAGCAAACGGATGTTTGAAATTCTGGTGGCGGACAAGCTGGCGGACGAAGGCAAGGCCATTCTCAAGGGCCAGCCGGACGTGAAACTCACCGTGCAGGACAAGTGGGCACCGGGGGAACTGGGCAAGGCCCTGGGCAATTATGATGGCGTGATCATCCGCTCGGGCGTGAAGATCAAGGGAGAGGATCTGGCGTCGCCCGGGAAGCTCAAGGCGATCGCGCGGGCGGGCGTGGGCGTGGACAACGTGGATGTCGAAGCGGCGACCAAGGCAGGCGTCCTGGTGATGAACACCCCGGACGCGAACACCACCACGACGGCGGAGCACGCTCTGGCGTTGATGCTGGCGCTGTCGCGCAAGATTCCCGCGGCCGACGCTTCGCTGCGTGCAGGCAAGTGGGACCGCAACGTGTTCATGGGTACGCAGCTGGCGGGCAAGACGCTGGGCATTGTGGGCTTCGGGCGCATCGGGCGGGCGGTGGCCAAGCGGGCGTTGGGGCTGGAGATGAAGGTGGTGGCGTTCGACAAGTTTTATTTCGCGGAGACCGCTCTGGATGGGCAGGTCAAGATGATCAAGGACTTCGACGCGCTTCTGCCCATGTGCGATTACATCACGCTGCACACGCCGGGCGGCGAAACGCTGCTGGGTGCGGAGCAGCTCGCCAAGTGCAAAAAGGGCGTGCGGCTGGTGAACGCGGCGCGCGGGGGCCTGATCGACGAAACGGCTCTGGCGGAGGCCATCAAGTCGGGGCATGTCGCTGGCGCGGCCATCGACGTCTATCCCGTGGAGCCCGGCCCGGAGATCGAACTCAAGGCCTTCATCGAAAAAGAGCAGCCCCTGCTGGCGCTCGGGGACAAAGTCGTGCTGACGCCCCACCTGGGTGCCTCGACCACCGAGGCGCAGACGGCGGCCGCCACGGACGTGGTCGCGGGCATCCTGACCTACCTTCGCGGGCAGGGGCTGGTGGGCGCGGTGAACGCCGGCGGCGTGGAAGTGAACCTCTCGCCGCAGGAAAAAGCCTATGCCGATCTGGCCCAGCGGATGGGGACGATCCTGGCGTCCATCACGGAAAAGGGCTTCGATTCCATCACGCTGCGGACGAACGGCGAGCTTCCGAAGCGCATCGCCAACACCCTGCAGCGGCTGGCGGTCATGACGCTGCTCAAGCCCTTCCTTACCGAGTCGCTCAACGTGGTCAACGCGTTCCATCTGGCGGAGGATCGGGGCATCTCCATCCGCAGCGAAACGATGGGGCGGGCCGTGCAGCGGGCGATTCAGCACTCCATCGAGCTGGAGATCACGGAGAAGGTGGCGGGCGAGACCAAGACGCACACCATCATCGGCACCGTCTTCGCCGACAACATGCCCCGGGTGCTGGGGATCAAGGGTTACTGGATGGACATGATCCCCGCAGGCCCCATGCTGCTGATCGTGAACAAGGACCGTCCCGGCGTGATTGGGCTGGTGGGCAACACCTTCGGCAAGCTGGGGATCAACATTGCCGACATGACGATTTCCCGCAAGGGCGACCGAGCGCTGATGCTCCTCAAGCTCGATTCCGAAGCCTCGCCGGAAGCGATTGCGGCGCTCAAGACCGATCCGTCGCTGGAAGTGGTCAAGGCGATCATGCTGCCGCCGGTCGAGCAGCAGCACTGATGCCGCGCGCGGCCGACAAACAGTCCCCGAGAGTGGCGGCGGGCCGTCGGTCCCGTCCGCGGCCGGTGGAGCAGGACGCATTTGCGCGGGTGTTCGCGGCCCTCGGGGAGCCGACGCGCCTGCGCATCATGCAGCTCCTGCCGCGGGAGCCACTCTGCGAGAGCATGTACAACGTGGTGGAACTGGCAGAAGAGCTGGGCTTGAAGCAGCCGACCGTCAGCCACCACCTCAAGGTGCTTTCCGAAGCGCGGCTTGTCGCCTGCCGCCGCGCCTGCAACAGCCTCTATTATTACGTGAATCAGGCGACCGTCATCGGCTGGCTCCACGAGGTGAAGATCCGCTTCGGCTGCACAGGCGAGTGAGTCGCGCCGCCGCGCCTTGGCGCGCGGCCAGCGCTACACTCAGGGGGCACACGCCTGCATGTGGAGAGGCCCGCCATGCTTTGGCTTATCGGATGGCTGCTGTTGTTGATCGGCGTGGTCGTATGCACCATGGGCCGTCACGGGCGGCGCATCGATCACCACCTGCTCTGTCGCGCCTGCGGCTTTGACCTTTTCAATCGTCCGGAGAACGCCCGGCGCTGTCCGGAGTGCGGAGCGGATACGACGCGGCGGCACGCCTTTCGGGTGGGCAATCGCCGTCTGAATCAGCCTGTGGCCTTCGCGGGAACGGCGTTGGCGGGCCTGGCGGTGGGGCTGCTGACCCTCGCCGCCGCGCGCTGGGCATCGCAGGCGGACTGGATCGCCTGGACCCCCATGGGCGTGCTGCGATCGGAGGTTGTGGCGACTGCCTCTCCCGCCCGGGCACGGGTGGCCGACGAACTTCTTCGCCGCCTGCACGCGGGCCGCGGTTCAGACCGCGAAGTCTCGCTGCTGGTGGACGCCCTGCTGGCGCGGCAGGGGACGCGCGACTGGTGTCCGGCGTGGGGGGATCTGGTGCAGGGGGCGATCATCGAGGGCCGTGCCTCACCGGCGCAGATCGATCGCTATGTGCAGCAGATGGTTGCCGTGACCTTTGAGCTGCGTCCGCGGATGCGTGCCGGCGATCCGCTCCCCGTGGCGCTGATCTGCAATTTCCGTGGCGGCAGCGAGCTGGGCCCGCTCGCCGGGGCGCTGGTGCGGCCGCAGATCACGCTGGCGCTCAAGGGCGGCCCGACGTGGCATCTCAAGGTGGCGGGGCAGTCGCTGGATCCCGCGGTTCCCATGCCCATTTCCTTTGCCGCCGCCATCGACCCCAGCGGCCCGTCCATCGCACCGGGCGGCCACCTGGCGCATCTGGAATGCACGCTCACCCTGCTGCCGCAGAGGGCGGGCATCAACGAGGTGCGGATCCATCGTGCGGCCGACCTGGGCTTTCAGGTCCTGCCGCCGGGCGCCTCTTCCGTGGAGGTGGTGGAAAATCCCGAACTTGCTGGTGCCATGAATAATGCCGTGCGGCTCATGGCTGGCGACCACTGGGAGGGCGATCGCCTCGGCTACCTGACGATGGCCGACCCGCCGATGCCGGTGGCGTTCCGCGTGCTGATCGAGCAGAACCACAACCAATGGCTGGTCGGCCGCTTCATAACACGTCCGAATGCCTTCGCCCGCATTCCGCTGCTGGTCTCGGGGATGAAGCAAAAGCCCGTGCCGGGGAGGATCCAGGTGCTGCTCGTCCCTGATCCCGATCTGGCCGCCGGCACGACCAGCATTCTCCAGGTGTGGGGCGGCACGCTGCGCGTCGAGGGCATCGCCCCCTGACCCGCGACTTAGCTCGCCCCGCCTTTTTTCAACGCCGCATCCATGTCCGCGATCCACGCTTGGGCAGTCTGCTTTTCGTTAAATCCCACCGTCCGTGTGAGCTCCTTGCCCTGGGCGTCGGTGATGATGATGGTGGGGTAACCCTCGATTTTGAATTGCTTTTGCAGATCCTGGTTGCGCGCTTTGGTCGCCTCATCCTGCTGCTTGTGCGAGGGATAATCGAGGGTCACCAGCACGTACTTGCCGGCTGCCCATTGCTTGAACGCCTCCGAATCCAGCACCGTGCGGTCGAGGGCCTGACAGGGGGGGCACCAATCCGACCCGGTGAAGTTCAGCAGGAGCTGCTTGTGCTCCTGCTGGGCCTGCGTCATTGCCGCGGCGTAATTCTCAGTCCAGCCCGCTTCCGGGGGCTTTACCGCGGTGGCCGTGCCACAACCCGTCGCCGCAAGCAGAAGGACCCCCAACATCGCCATGCGTTTCACACCCATCGCGCATCCTCCAACAAGTTTTGCAAAGCTGATTGTAGCATCCTCGCAGAGGACAAGGGCGGCCAATTCCCGCGGCTCAAATATAATACATTTCCGTAGCCCTGCTGCGCGCGCTGACCTGCTCGCCCAGCTCCGCCAGCGACATCGCCTTGAGCACCCGCTGCACCGCCTCGGACAGTTCCCCCTGCACCACGCGCACCGCCACCTCCCCGGGGCGCTCGGTGTTCCCCGCCTCCACGTCCGGCTGCTCCTCCATGAGCTTCTTGCCCTCCAGCCGCCCCACGATGTCGCTGATGGAAATGTCCTTCGGCGGCCGGGCCAGACGATAGCCGCCGGTCGCCCCAATCTTCGAGGTCAGGAATTTCCCGCGCGTAAGCGCCGAGAGGATGGATTCGAGGAACTTGGTCGGCAACTGTTCGCGAGATGCCAGTTCTTTGGTCTGCAGATACCCCCGCTCATACGCATCCGCAAGACAGATCATCGCCCGCAGCCCATACTGCGTCCGCTTCGAAAGTTGCATCAGGCCTCCAGTCGCGAAAAGTGTAATCGACCCCGTCAACTCTCCGCAACGCCGCCGCTCCCCCGGCCGGCGGCCCCGGCTTCACGCGTCTGGGACGCTTGCCCCTTTCCCGCCGACGGCTAGAGTGCTGGTTTCCCGTCGGCCTCCTCCCCTGCTGTTGAAAGGTCCCCGCGATGGAAGCACGAACGCAAGAGTATCTGCAGCGCATTCTCAACGCGCGGGTCTACGATGTCGCCGTCGAAACGCCGCTGGAACTGGCCCCCAAACTTTCGCGCCGCATCGGCAACCGGGTGTGGCTGAAACGCGAGGACCAGCAACCCGTGTTCAGCTTCAAGCTGCGTGGCGCCTACAACAAAATGTCGCGACTTTCCGCTGAGGAGCTGCAACGCGGCGTGATCTGTGCCTCGGCGGGAAACCACGCTCAGGGCGTGGCGCTCAGCGCCCGCAAGCTCGGTTGCCGCGCCACCATCGTCATGCCCATCACCACCCCGACGCTCAAGTCCGACGCCGTCCGTGCCCTCGGCGGTGAGGTCCTGCTGCACGGCGACAGCTATTCCGACGCCTACGGCCATGCCCTGGAACTGCAAAAGGCGCACGGCTATGTGTTTGTTCACCCCTTCGATGATCCCGACGTCATCGCCGGCCAGGGCACCGTCGCGATGGAAATTCTCTGGCAACACCAGCATCCGCTCCACGCCGTCTTTGTGGCGATTGGCGGCGGCGGACTCATTTCCGGGGTCGCCGCCTACATCAAGGCCGTCCGCCCGGCCATCAAAGTCATCGGCGTGCAGATGACCGATTCCGACGCCATGCTCCGCTCCGTCAGGGCCGGCAAACGCATCCAGCTTGCCGACGTCGGCCTTTTTTCGGATGGCACCGCCGTCAAGCTTGTCGGCGAAGAAACCTTTCGCATCACCCGCGAACTGGTGGATGACTTCGTGACCGTTGACACCGACGCTGTCTGCGCGGCCATCAAGGATGTTTTCGAGGACACGCGCAGCATCCTCGAACCCGCCGGCGCAATGGGTATTGCCGGGATGAAGAAGTACATCGCGTTGCATGGCCTCCGGGATGAGGCTTTCGTCGCGATCACCTGCGGGGCCAACATGAATTTCGATCGCCTGCGCTTCGTCGCAGAGCATGCCGAAACCGGCGAACAGCGCGAAACCCTGCTGGCCGTCACCATCCCCGAGGCCCGCGGCAGCTTCCGCCGGCTCTGCGACATGATCGGCCAGCGCAGCGTCACCGAGTTCAGCTACCGCATCTCCGATGCCGCCACGGCGCACGTCCTGGTGGGACTCGCGGTGAACAGCCACAACGAATCCGCTGCCATTGCCCAGGCGTTTACCGATGAGGGCTTCGCCTGCGTCGATCTCGTGGCCGACGCCCTCTCCAAGGAGCACCTCCGTTACATGGTCGGCGGCCGCACGCGGCTGGCGCAGGATGAACGGCTCTACCGCTTTGAATTCCCCGAGCGACCGGGCGCCCTGATGCGTTTTCTCGCGGGGATGCACCCCGACTGGAACATCAGCCTCTTCCATTATCGAAACCAGGGTGCCGACTACGGGCGCATTCTGGTGGGCATCCAGGTGCCCGCCGACGACATGCAGTCCTTCGGCGAGTTCGTCACCGCGCTGGGCTATCCCTGCGTCGACGAGTCCGACAACCGCGCCTACCACCTCTTCCTGCGCTGACCCCCGTGATGTGCTCTTTTGAGTTTCCCCCCGCTCCCGGCCTATACTGAGCGAAGTGTCATGACCCAATCGCCTTCTACCCAGCGACTCCTCGTGCTCTCGGGACCCCACTCCCAGCAGAGCGGCCTCATTGATTTGCTTAAAAGCACGTACGACGTGGTGCTCGCCCATTCCATGGAGGATGCCCTGCGCGAGTTGCGCGGCGGATCCATTGATGCGGTCTTCTCCGACTCCGCCGATTTCCTGCCTCTCGAACGCGCCATCGCCGCCCAGCAGTCCGGTCTCATCCTCGACACCATCGGCGAAGGTATCTGCATCGCCAACGGCGAGGGCGACATCCTGTGGGCCAACCGCCGCATGAAGCAGTGGTCGCAGCCGGTCCGCGACCGCATCCGCGAAGTTTGCGCCAACGCCCACGCCATTTTTGTCACCGGCATCAGCCCGCTCCCCCGGCCGGACGAGGTCGCCCTGACCACCGCCACCCCGGCCGCCCCGCCGCGCTCCCGTAAATTCTCCTTCTCCATCGACGACACCCAGTACTTCGAACTTTTCTGTTCCCCGGTCCTCGAATCCGTTGGCAAAGAGGGCCCGCCGGTGGTCTCCCAGGTCGTCGCGATCTGCTGGGACGCCACCTCCGGCCGCCGCCTCCAGCAGAAAATCGACGCCATCGATCAGGCGGGCGGCGAGCTCGTCCGCCTCGAGGGCGAAGCGATCGCCAAACTCAACGTCGGCCAGCGGCTCAAGCTGCTCGAAGAGAAGATCATCAAATTCTGCCGCCAGCTGATGCACTTCGACCATTTCGCCATCCGCCTCCTCGACCGAAAGTCCAATAAGCTCGAACTCGTCATCAGCGTCGGCATGCCCACCGAGGCCATGGAGGTCGAGCTCTTCGCCACCCCCGAAGGCAACGGCATTTCCGGCTACGTCGCCTCCACCGGCCGCTCCTATATCTGCTCCGATGTCGCCCGCGATCCACGCTACGTCGCCGGCCTCACCAACGCCATTTCCTCCCTCACCGTCCCGCTCATGCTGCACGACCGCACCATCGGCATCTTCAACATCGAATCGCATCACCCCTCGGCCTTCTCCGAAGACGACCGCCAGTTCGCCGAGATCTTCGGCCGCTACGTCGCCATCGCCATCAATATCCTCAACCTCCTCGTGGTCGAACGACACACCACCACCGGCCAGCTCGCCTCTGACGTTAACACCGAAATCGCCGGCCCGTTGAACGACATCACTTCCGAAACCACGCTCCTGATGGACGACTACATCGGCAATGACGATATGCGCCGCCGCCTCGGGGCGATCCTCGACAACGTCAACAAGATCCGCCAGAGCGTCCGCGCCGTCGCCGAGGGCCCCCGGACCATCCTCGGGGGCGACGCTTCCGCCAAGGCGGTCGATCCGCTGCTCGCCGGCAAACGCGTCCTTGTCGCCGACGACGAACCCAACATCCGCCAGACCATCGCCGACCTGCTCACCCGCCTGGGCTGCAAGGTCGACACCGCGGCCGACGGTGCCGAGGCAACCGCCCTGCTCGCCGGCAACTCCCGCTACGACCTGGTCCTGTCTGACATCAAGATGCCCTACAAAAACGGCTATGAAATCTTCCTCGCCGCACAGAAGCTCAACCACAAGCCCCCCGTCATTCTCATGACCGGCTTCGGTTACGACCCCAACCACTCGATTGTCCGCGCCACCCATGACGGCCTCGCCGCCGTCCTCTTCAAGCCCTTCAAAGTCGAGCAATTCCTCACCGAAATCCGCAAAGCCGTCACCACCGCAAAATAAGCCGACCTTTCCAAAAAGCCCGGCGTCCGCGACGCCGCGGGCCAGCGCCGCGGGCCAACCCCGCAATCACCACCCGC
>CALCHA010000289.1 GCA_937901265.1 uncultured Phycisphaerales bacterium | reverse complement strand
GGCAACGTCGTCAAAGACAACCTTCTCTCCGGTGCCGGCGGCTCTTCCGAGAAGCCGCTCAAAGGCCAATCGGTCAACATCGCCTGCGGCGAAAACATCTCGCTCAACGCTCTGCTCACGCAGGTGCAGAAACTTCTGGGCACCGCCATCACCCCGCAGCACCTCCCCCCGCGCGCCGGCGACGTCCGCGACTCCCTCGCCGACATCGCCGCCGCCAAAGACCTCCTCGATTACTCCCCCGACACCTACTTCAACGAAGGCCTTGCGGTGACGGTCAAGGCCTACGCCGCCGTAAACCGTCCCGCCTGAGGCATTGCTGACACACGCCCCACGCCCGGAAAGACGCGGCGATCTTCGCACTGCGAAAATTCGCCGAATGTGGACCGATGTCGCCCCACCCCCCCCGCACGCGAAACTCATTGAACTCCCCTCCCCCTGCGTGTCGATAATCTCCGGGCTGTCGGCCGCCCATCCGCCGGACCATTGCTCCCGTAAGGCCCGTTTTCCTACAATGCCACTCTTGGGCCGCGCCCCGGTGGTTTTCGTCGTCTCCTGGAGACCCTTTCCCATGCGTCAAGCCGCTTCTGCCCTCCTCCTGGCCCTTCTCCTCGTGGGATTCACCGGCTGCATGGATATTACAGGTCGCGGGGCTGCCCCCCTCAACCGCACCATCGGTCGCGAAGCCGCCGCCAAACCCCGCGTCGGCCACATCTACTGCATGCGCGGATGGCTGGGCATCTTCTCCACCGGCATGGATGTGCTGGCCAATGAAATCGACACCAAGGTCGGTGCCCCGGCCGTTTCCGTCGCCGACGAAGAGTGGCGCCGCCTCAAGGGCTGGCTCATCGAGGAACATGAAAAGGGCAAGCTCGACAACGAGCCGCTGATCCTGCTGGGCCACTCCTGGGGGGCGGATGATCAGATCCGCGTCGCTCAGGAGCTGCAAGCCAAAGGGATCTCCGTCGATCTGCTCGTGCTGATCGACCCCGTCACGCCGCCGCCCATCCCTACCAATGTGAAACGTGCCTACTGCATCTACAAGTCTCACCCCGCCACCGACGGCGTTCCCTTCTGGCGCGGCGTGTCGGCGGCGGTGGTCGATCCCAAAATCACCCCGCTGGTGAACATCGATCTGCGCACCGCCGACGTCGGCTTCGACACCTCGGTGATCGACCACATAAACATTGAAAAGAGCGCCGGCGTCCACGAAATGGTCATGGACGAAATCCGGAAAATCTGTCCGACCCGCGTGGAGTGGGCCCGCGCCCATCCGGACACCAGCGTCCTCTCCGCGGCTCCCACCCAGCTGACCCACGCCACCGCCACCCCCTGAGATGCCGTGCCCGACGATTCCCCATCCCCGCCCGCTCCCGCCCGCGCCTCACTCGAGGTGGCGATCGCTGTTGTCTTCGACAACCAGCAGCGCCGACTCCTGATCTGCAAACGCAAACCCGACACGGTCCTTCCCGGCTACTGGGAATTCCCCGGCGGCAAGTGCAACCCCGGCGAAACGCCCGCCGCCTGCGCCTGCCGCGAGGTGCTGGAAGAAACCGCCATCACCGTGCGTCCGCTGCGCGCGTTGCCGGTGATCGACCACGACTATCCCCATGCGCGGGTGCGGCTGCATCCCTTTCTCTGCCAGTATGTCTCGGGGGAACTTCAACTGCTCGCGGTGGCCGACGCCCGCTGGATCGACCCCGTGGAAGCGGTGCGTTTTCGCTTTCCCGAGGCGAACGTCGCCCTCGTACACGCCGTCGCCGCCGGCTTCGACGCGCTCAACCGGCAGCGCGGTGAGGAAAAGGACGCCCGCACGCCCCCCCTCCCATAATCTCCGCATCCGCACGAATACGCGGCCGCACCCCATAAACCTCCCCTGAAAATGGCAAACTCCGCTCTTCCTTAACCTCGATTCCCGGGGTATAGGTACTTATCAGGGAGAAGGCAAAAGCGAATCCAAAGAGGATCCGGGCTCGCCCTCCCGCTGTCATGCAGAGGAGCATCCATGCGCCCGCGCCCTACCCGCCGCACTCCCAGCAAACGCCACCTTCTCGAAACCCTCGAACCCCGCCTCCTCCTTTCCATGACCCCCTCGATCACCCAGGTTGCATTGTACTTCACCAGCGACTCGGGCTTCTCCTCCGCCGACCACATCACTTCCTTCAACAACAGCTCCCCCTCCCGCGCGCTCGTCTTCGCCATCAGTGACGCCGCCCCAGGCGCCACCCTCACGCTGTACGACAACGGCAGCCTGCTCGATTCCGGTCCCCAGGCCCTCTCCGGCGCCGTCGTCGGCATTCGCACCACAAGCGTCGCCGCCCTTCCCTACGGCGTCCAGATCGTCACGGTCCGCCAGCAGCTTCCCGGCCAGGACCT
>CALCHA010000288.1 GCA_937901265.1 uncultured Phycisphaerales bacterium | reverse complement strand
GTTTTTGGGGAATGGTCGTCGAGCCCGCGGCCTGAACACATATCCGTCCACAAGTTTTTGTGTTTAAACCATTTAACACCAAAGCTCTGCCGGCAATCCCCCCCCTGCGCAAAAATAGACAAACACGCCGATGGCCGGGAATTTGGCGTTGGCCACGCTCCCGGCGTAGGATAACTTGCCCTTGGACCGGCGCGACCACCCGCCCGGTCGCGCGGTGGGGCTCCCCCGATTATCGCAGCCTCTCCGCCCCCATCGTTGCATGGGGTGAGGAACGACTTCGTCGCCCGGCCCCGTTGTCGCGGCCCCGCGGCTGCCTTTTTGGGAGACCCTCTTCGTGGCTATCTCATCTTCTTCGGCCAACGGCACTTCCCTCCACCCCCTCGACGTCATCAATGCCGGAAACGTCGAGCTCATCGACTCGCTCTACACTTCTTATCTTCACGACCGAACCTCCGTCGACCCCCAGTGGGCCTACTTCTTCGGCGGCTTTGAACTCGCCGCGGCGCGGCCCAATACGCCGCCGGCGACCGCCGCCCCCAGCACCATGGACGCCGCCGACCTCCAGAAGGGTCCCGGCAAGTTCATGCAGATTGCCGATCTGGTGCACTCCTATCGCGAGATGGGGCACCTGATCGCCAATCTGGATCCCCTCGGCCACAACATGTCGCACCACCCGCTGCTTGAACTCTCTGAATTCCACATTGACGACGCCGACCTCGACCGCGTCGTCACCGCCACCGGATTCAAAACCGGCGATGGCGGAGGCCTGCGGGCGCCCGTGCGCGAAATCGTGCGCCAGCTCAAGGAAAGCTACTGCGGCACCTTCGCCGTCGAGTTCATGGACATCCGCGACTCCGAACAACGCACATGGCTTATCGAAAACATGGAACCCGGCCTCAACAAGCCGGCCCTTTCCCGCGATGACCGCCGCTTTATCCAGTCCCGTCTCATCGCTGCCGAGGAATTCGAACTCTTCCTGCAGCGCCGCTTCGGCACCACGAAGCGCTTCTCCAATGAAGGCGGCGACGCCCTCATCCCCCTCGTCGATTTTCTCGTCGAAACCGGCGCCGATCTCTCCATGGACGAAATGGTCATCGGCATGGCTCACCGTGGCCGCCTGAACGTCCTGACCAACATCCTCCACAAGCCCTACCAGCTGATCCTCTCGGAAGTCCTCGACCGCCCCATCTACAAAACCGGCGGCGACGGCGACGTCAAATACCATCTCGGCTATGCCACCGACCACACCACCCGCGCCGGCAAAAACGTCCACCTTTCCCTCGCCGCCAATCCCTCGCATCTCGAAATCGTCAACCCCATCGTCGAAGGCATCGTTCGCGCCAAACAGAACCGCAAGGGCGACGTCGATCGCGACCGCACCATCCCCCTCCTCATGCACGGCGACGCCTCCTTCACCGGGCAGGGCGTCGTCGCCGAAACACTCTTCCTCTCCGAACTCGAAGCCTACCGCACCGGCGGCACCATCCACATCATCATCAACAACCAGGTCGGCTTCACCACCAACCCCTCCGATGGCCGCTTCACCCGCTATCCCACCGACATCGCCAAGGCCATCCAGTCCCCGGTTTTCCACGTCAACGGCGACGACCCCGAAGCCGTCGTCCAGGCCGCCCGCCTCGCCATGGCCTTCCGGCAGAAATTCAAATCCGACGTCATCATCGATCTCGTCTGCTACCGTCGCCGCGGGCATAACGAAATGGATGACGCATCGGTCACGCAACCCGTGATGGCCCGCGAAATCAGCGATCATCCCACCGTCCGCCAGCTCTATGGCAAGCGTCTGGAAGACTCTGGGGACTTCTCTGCACAGGAGCAGAAGCAGGTCACCGATGACCTCCAGCAGCAGCTGGAATCCGCTCTCGCGGTCGCCCAGCAGGCAAAGCCCACCGACGCCCCCCCGCCGATCCGTGGCCCCTGGACCAACTACCAGAAGTTCCCCCGCGGCAACGAATGGGGGGCCATCACCGGCGTCGCCAAGGAAACGCTCAAGGAAATCACCGCCAAACTCACCGCCGTGCCGCAGGGCTTCACCATCCACAAAACCGTTGCCCGCATGATGGACAACCGCCTCAAGCAGGTCACCGAAGAAAAAGGCCTCGACTGGGGCTGCGGCGAAATGCTCGCCTTCGGCTCCCTCGTCAATGAGGGCCACTGGGTCCGCCTCGCCGGTCAGGACGTCTCCCGCGGAACCTTCTCTCACCGCAACGCCGTCTGGTTCGACAACAACACCGGACGCCCCTACGTCCCGCTCGCCGAAGCCATCCAGGACAAGGGCCGCTTCCTCGTCGTCAATTCCATGCTCTCCGAACTCGCCGTCGTGGGCTTCGAGTACGGCTTCGCCTCCGCAGACCCGCAGGCCCTGGTCATGTGGGAAGCCCAGTTCGGTGACTTCGTCAATATGTGCCAGCCCATCATCGACCAGTTCATCTCCTCCTCCGAATCCAAGTGGGGCAAATACAACGGCCTCGTCATGATGCTGCCCCACGGCTATGAAGGGGCGGGCCCGGAACACTCCCACGCGCGCCTCGAACGCTTCCTGCAGCTCTGTGCCGAAGACAACATGCAGGTCTGCAACCCCTCCACCCCGGCGCAGCTTTTCCACATGCTCCGCCGCCAGGTGCACCGCTCCTACCGCCGCCCGCTCATCGTCATGACGCCCAAGTCGCTGCTCCGCAACCCCCTCTGCATCTCCTCACTCGACGAGTTCGCCGCCGGCACCGCCTTCCAGGACTGGCTCGACGAAACCGACCCCATCGACAAATCCAAGGTCCGCCGCGTCCTGATCTGCTCGGGCAAGGTCTATTACGATCTCCTCGCCGAACGCCGCAAGCGCAACATCACGGACATCGCCATCCTCCGCCTCGAACAGATCTACCCCTTCAACGCCGAACGGCTCACCGATATCTCGCGAGCCTATCCGCGCGATGTGGAAATCGCCTGGGTGCAGGAAGAACCGCGCAACAACGGCGTTTATCCCTTCATCGGTGCGAAGCTCCACTACCACTGGGTCGGCATGAAAAAGCTCTACTACATCGGCCGCAAGCCCTCGGCTTCCCCCGCCGCCGGCTCGCACGAACAGCACGAGCATGAGCAAAAAGACATCGTGTCGCGGGCCCTCGGCGCCTCCCTGGCCCCGCGTGAGGTCCGCGAGGGGCGCCCTTTTGACCAACCCGGTTCTGACGCCAAACGCCTCGCCCCCGGCAGCGCCCCGACCGAAAACGTCGAAGTCACCGCAAGCAAAGAAGGCAAGTAACTTTGTCTGACTTCTGAATTCTGTCTTCTCAAGGATTCTCCATGTCCATGATCCCCGTCAACGTCCCCACCCTCGGCGAATCCATCTCCGAAGCCACCATCGCCCGCTGGATCAAATCCGACGGCGACTACGTCACGCCCAACGACGCCATCGCCGAACTCGAAACCGACAAGGCCAACGTCGAGATCGTTCCCTCCGCGCCGGGCGTCCTCAAAACCACCAAAAAGAAAGGCGACACCGTCGCCGTCGGCGAGGCGATCGCGCAAATCGACACCGCTGGCAAGCCCGGCGCTGCCGCCACCCCCGCTGCAGCGCCCACCGAAAAAGCCCCCGCC
>CALCHA010000287.1 GCA_937901265.1 uncultured Phycisphaerales bacterium | reverse complement strand
ATCGCCGGCTCGCGCAGAAACTCCGCCAGCGCCGGCGTGTTCGACGTCACCGGCTGCGGGCCGTAATACGCAAAGGCCCCCCCGCAGCGATACCCCGCCGCCACCCCCCGACAGATCCGCTCGATCGACTCAATCAGTGACCGGTGCCGTTCCTGCGACAACGCCCGAATCGTGCCATTCATCTCCACCCGGTCCGGAATCACATTGAACGCCGTACCTCCCGCGATCTGCGACACCGTCACCACCGCCGCGTCGTGCGGGCTTACCTCCCGCGAGACGATCGACTGCAGCGCCGTAACGCACGCCGCGGCACACAGCACCGGGTCAATCGCGTCCTGCGGGCTCGCCGCATGTCCCCCGCGCCCCGTGATCACAATCCGAAAGCCATCCACGCTCGCCAGCAGCGGCCCCGCACGCGTCGCCACCATCCCCACCTTCAACCCCGGCCAGCCGTGCAGCCCGAAAATCGCGTCCACCCGCGGCTTCTCCAGCACCCCCTCCGCACACAATTTCTCCGCCCCGCAGCCCCCCTCCTCCGCCGGCTGAAAGATCAGCTTGATCGTCCCGCGCAGCCCCCGCGCCTGCTCCTTTAAAATCGCCGCCGCCCCCAGCAGCACCGCCATGTGCCCATCGTGACCGCACGCATGCATCACCCCCGGAATCGTCGACGCATACCCCGCCCCCGTCTCCTCCACGATCGGCAACGCATCCATGTCCGCACGCAACGCCACGCATTTGCCCTCCCCCAGCCCCCCACGAATCAGCCCCACCACGCCCGTCCCGCCCGCCCACCCCCGGGTGTGTTCAATCCCCATCCGCTCCAGTTCGCGGCACACCACCCCGCTGGTGAACACCTCCTGGTACCCCAGCTCCGGATGCCGATGCAACTCATGCCGCAGCTCCACCGCCCGCTCTGCCACCCCCTCCAACCCCGCAAAAATATGCTTCTCTGCACCCATATCGGCCATCAACCTCCAACCCGCACCCTACCCGCCCGCCTGCCACAAATCAACGCCCACCAGCCCTCCGCGCAGCGCCAACAGGCTACAAATTTCACGGCAAAGCAGCGCCGTTCCCGCCCGAAGCCCGCCTCCGGTCAAATCGCCGCACCACCCCCAAAAAATACCCGAACTTTCTGGGAACCTTTTCCCAACCCCCTGCGTTTTCTCCTATAGCCACGGATTCGCACCCTGGGGGGCCGTTACAGAAAGCCGAAAGACCTCCCCAAAGCGCCCATTCTGTGATAGAGTGAGAAAATGCCTACGCTTCGCGAAAAGCTCCGAACTGACCGCGGACGGGACGTGCCAAGCGTCCGCCAGGTCTCCGTCTTCACCGAAAACCGCATCGGCGCCCTCGCCGAGCTGCTCTCCACCTTCGACGCCACCAAGGTGCGGATTCTCGCCCTCGCGGTGATCCATGGCTTCGACTGCGCCATCGTGCGCTTCGTCTTCAACGATACCGACGCCGCCGCCCGCGAACTCGTCGAGTCCAATTACCGCTTCACCATCTGCGACCTGGTCGCCGTCGAAATGCCCCCCGGCGGCGATGGCCTGCAGCGCATCTCCAAGGCGCTGCTGGGCGCGGAAATCGACATCCACTACTGCTATGCGCTCATCACCAGCGAGAACATCCGCGGGTCCATCGTCGTCCATGTGGACAATCCCAGCATGGCCGCGACCGTCCTGGCGGAAGAGAATTTCCAGCTCCTGGACGAAGCGGATCTGCGCACGTAAACAATGGGGGCTGTGGAAAGGGGGGGGCCTTGCAGTGCGGCAACTGTTTTTTGAGAAAATCAGCCTTCGACGCTCAGGCCCACCGCCGCGGCGGCTGCCGGACGCACGGCGAACGCCGGGTAGGTGCGGCGCACGGGCAGCGGCGCCGCAGTTCCGGGGGCCACGCTGATGGCGGGCTGAGCGCCCAGGGCATCCTGTGCAGCATCCGCCGACGTCAATGCATCAGCGTTCGCCGCCACCGTTTCCTGGGTTCCCGCAGCCTTCTCCCGCGCCAGCTTGTCCATCACCATGACCCATGTCTCACGCTGGTGCCGCATGATCTCAAGGGCGTCATCGACCAACGCGCCATTCTTGGAAAGATTCGCATCGACCAGCCGGCGATAAATGAAGTTGTAGAGCGCCCCCAGCTTGCCGCACAGGTCTTTGTCCACACTCGGACGCAGGCCCGTGGTGAGTTCCGTCATGATCCGCTGCGCCCTGAGCAGGGCCTTGTAGCTCCCCTCGATGTCCTTCTTGAGGATCGCTTCCTTGCCCTGTTCGGCGAACCGGATCGCCCCATCCCACAGCATCAGCGTGAGCATCTCCGGCGAGGCGGTCATGACCTTGGTCTTGAGATATTCCTGAGTGGGCAACGCCATGTTTTGTCCCGTGTGGAGTGCCTTCTCCCGGTCGGTCGCCGGGATGTTGATCCTTATCGGGAGAACCGGGGGGGGAAGTTCAGCGGCCGATCCCGCTTTCTGAAAAGTTCCTCACTTGGACGTCGTCGTCGAGAGGCTGTTGAGGGCGGTCCCCTGGTTTTTAAGCCCTGCGATCGTCGACTCCAGGTTGGCGAACTGCAGGATGAGGCGGTTTTTCTTGGCGATCAGCAGCGTCGCGAGGTCGGTCTGGCGCTTTTTCAACTGGGTTTCCTGCGCCGTGATGGCGTCCGCCGCGTTGAACAGCAGCCCCGTTCCCGAATCCGTGAAGCGCGAAAGAAAGTCGCTCAACGCCGCCCCAATGCCTTTGACGGCAGGCTTGGCCTGCGTCGGCGGGTTGGTGGTGAAGTCGGAGGCGATGGCCTTGCTGTTGGTCGTAAAAAGCGAGCGGATGTCGTCGGGATTGCTGGCGATCGCCGAACTGAGCGCGTCCGTGTCGAGGGTCAGCTTGCCATCCTGCCCGATGGTGATCCCGATGGCAGAGAGGTTGCGGTACTGCCCGACGTTGCTGTAGCTCTGGGTGACGAAGAGGCCCATCGAGTTTTCCAGCTGCTGGACCGTCGAACTTCCGAAGAGCACGCCGTTGTTGCTGGTGTTGTTGGGATCAACGGCCGTCACAGTGGCGAGGGATTCCATGACCTTGT
>CALCHA010000286.1 GCA_937901265.1 uncultured Phycisphaerales bacterium | reverse complement strand
CCGCCGCGACCGCTGGCCACGGCGGTCCATGCGGAGGTGTCGGCGTCCGCAGCCCAGAACTGGCCATCGAGGGCCGGCGGCGAGCGCCAGTCGCTGACAGGGAGGGAGAATTGTTTCACACCAGCGACGGCGGTCGGGATGGGGACCAGCGTCGGGCGGTCCTTGTTCACCGGTGGGGCGGCGGCGCGAAGCGGGGCCGGGGTCACGGCGAGGGCGAGCAGCAGGGCGGGGAGCGTTGCGGGGAGCGGGTGTCGCATGGGAGCCTCTCGGGGTCAGGAGGGTTTAGCGCAGAGTCTCGGGTGAAAGGGGGTGGAGTCGGCCCTGTCGCCAGACGGACAGGGGCGCCGGGCGAGCCGGAGTCCGCGGCGGTGAACGTAAGGGTGGCGGCGAGGTAATAGGTTCCCGGGGCGAACCAAACGGTGAGGGCTTCCTTGCCGCGGGCGGGGTTATCGCGGGCGGCTTTCTGTGCGGCGGCGAAGGTTTTGAGGGGGTGATCTTTGGTGCCGGAGGCGGAGTCGTCGCCGGCGGGCCTGACGAAAAGTTCAGCGGCGGAGGCGCGGGCGGCGACCAGAGCGACTGCGACGGCGAGAATCGTTGCGGCGAGAGGGTTCATGGGGGTCACTTCTTACGTCTTGGGGTGTGAACGAAATGCGGATCAGGAGGCCGGGCGGGTGGCGGGCGTTGTCCAATGGGCGGCTCTGACGACCTTGATCCACTCTTTGGCGATGAGTTCGTGTCCGGAGTAGGTGGGGTGGACGCCGTCCCAGATCCAGTCGTCGGCCGGGGCGCGGGAGCAGGCGTCGTCGAAGACTTTCTGGAGGTGGACGATGGGAAGTTGATACTTGGCGGCGAGGCGGTTGACGATGGCGATGCGCTCCAACAGGGCGGCGTGATAGGACGCGTCCCAAATGAGCTTTTTGCCGCCGACGGGCAGGCCGAAGGGCTCCATGAGGACGATGTGGATGTGGGGGAGGGCGGTGAGGGTCTGGGCGAGAAGCTGATCGTATTGTTGCTCGAAGGTGGCGGGGGGCAAGCCGGAGCCCAGGTCATTGACGCCGATGAGGATGGAGAGGATGTCGGGGTGGAGGTCGAGGGTGTCGGTTTTCCAGCGGCGTTGGAGACGCGCGACGGTGTCGCCGCTGATGCCGCGGTTCATGAAGGTGAGGTGGCGTTCCGGGAGCATTTCGCCGTAGAGGGCGGGGATGATGAATTGATAGCCGTGGCCGAGGATGTGGTTGGGGTCGGAGTTGCGGCCGCGGTTACCGTCGGTGATGGAGTCGCCCTGAAACAGGATGCGCGAGCCGGGCACGAAGGCCGGCATCGGATCGCGGGGAGGCCCGGCAGTGCAGGCCGCCAGAAATAGCGGCAGAAGAAAGGAGCCCTGGCATACCCAACGCGGAATAACCATAAGTCGAGTTCCTAATGTTTAACGTGCTGCGGGGGCTGTGGACAGTGTCGAAAGAACGCTTTTCATGTCGCGGTTGAAGGCGGCGCCGTCGAAGGGCACCACGATCACCTTGCTGCCGTGCAGATCGTTGGGCTTCTCCTCCTGCTTGGTCACGTCGATCACGGCGAAGGTGAACGCTTTGACGACGCCCTCCTCGATGTAGACGCCGGGGCGTTCCATCATTTTCCATTTGTTGACGGTTCCGTCGGTGTATCGGACGAAGGGGACGTCGGGTTGATACGCCACGCCCACGTTCGTCCAGCCGGTGAGGCCATCGGCTGAAACCAGGTGGTACGCGGTGCGGGTGGACCAGGAGTTGACGGTGATGTGGTACATGCCGCCGGCGTAGAAGAGGCAGGGGTCTTCGAGGTTGGGGATGCCCTTGGGATAGACGGAGGGGCCGGCGGCTTTGTAGGGGCCGAGGATGCCGTCGGCGGCTTTGGAGATCATGAGTTGTCCGGAGCGTTGGATCATTTCAAAATCGCCATCCGGGCGGACGATGAGGGCGACGTTGGAAGCGCGCCAGCGGGGATTGTCGGGGACGGAGAGGAGTCCTTTTTGCACCCAGGGCCCATCGAGGGATTTGGAGGTGTAGACCGTGCCGGGGCGGGTTTCGCTGATGACCACCGCGTAGCCTTCATCGTTGGGAAGCGTGAGGGCGGTGACGTTGTGGCCTTTGCCGCCCTGATCATCGGGCCAGAGCATTCCTTTGTCGACGTAGGGGCCGATGAGGTTGTCGCTGATGGCGTGCACGGCGACGGAGTTGCCCCAGCCGTTGTGGCCTTTGGCCTGGTCCCAGCGGCTGGCGAACATGTGATACTTGCCGTCCCTGGCCTTGATGATGTTGCCGTCCCAGTAGCAATAGTTCTTCATCATGGTGGGGTCTTCGAGGCCGTTGGATCGGTCGCGCGGGAGGACGTTGGGGGCACCCCAGGCATCGGGGTCGAGCTTTCCGACGATGGGCGTGGGGAGGAAATAATCCATCATGGAT
>CALCHA010000285.1 GCA_937901265.1 uncultured Phycisphaerales bacterium | reverse complement strand
CCTCCAACGCCGACGTGTAATAAAGCTCCAACGCCATACATTTCCAGGTAAGCGCCCAGCATCAGGCTAAACTGCTTGTGACGGTTTGTGTTCATTTGTGCGGAGTTCTCGTCGTCCGCCCCGCGATGAGCCCTTTCGACCACCGTGCATAACTATACAGCAGCGGCACCGTCACCCACCGCGGCTTGACATCCCTGGGCTTGATCAGCAGCCCCGCACGCTCCGGCTGCTTCTCCGGCGAATGGCCCAACGCACTCACCGGGATGTACACCACCTCCTGCGAAAAGTCCTCCGCCGTCGTCACCACCTCCGGCGACAACTCCAGCAGCAATGCGCGCAACGCACGGCTCACCCGATCCACCCGCTCCATGTCCATCGCCGCCAATCCTTCTGCTGTCGCCCCGCGCAGCACCGGATCCTTCACCGCATCCTCCCCTTCCAGCAGGCTTCCCCAGATGTCGCTTTTGCCCACCAGCACCAGCAGTGGCTTGTCCGCCTTCTTGTAGGCCGACAGACCCAGATGCCGCCGATAGCGGATGGCCGCCTCTCCCAAGATGGTCTCCTGCCGCACGGTCTGCATGGGCTCGACGACCTGCGGATCCGTGGACACGCCTTTCAATTTCGCGCGGAACCGCGGGTCCTGCGTCGGGTCCATCAAAAACATCAGGACCTTCGAGTGGATCAGGTGCCGCGTCACCGGCGAGTTCGCCGTGTCCTGCCCCACGCTGAAATGCTCGCCCGCATTGTCATAAAGACACACGATCCGCCCCACTTTGGCTCGCTGATTCACCAGCGGATGCCCCTGCCCCGGATGCAGCGTGAACAGAAACGGCTTGGGCAACTGCGTCTCCTGCCCATTCAGCGGCACGCTCCGATAGTGGTCCCCCTGCGTGTGCGTTTTCTCCAGCACCACCGGCGTCTCCGGATCCTCCGGCAGAAACAGCGTCTCCTCATAGCGGTTCAAAATCCAGTTCGCCTCCTTGTCGCCATCGGCGAAAATCACCGCAAAATCCCGCGCCAGCTTCCGCCGCAGCTCCCACGTCATCGCCGCCAGAAAATTGCTCTTCCCTGCGCCCGCCGCACCGATCAGGCTGATGAATGTCACCTCGTTTTCCACCAGCACCCGCGGCACCAGCAGGTGACACTGCGGACAGGCCAGCGAATGACACACCATCCCCCGCGCATCAATCGCCTGCCCCTCCAAATTGAAATGCGTCGGCAAAAACCGCAGCGGTTCCTCCTTCAGCACCGAATCCCCCATCAAATCGTCGTGCTGCGCCACCCACAAAATCTCCTCCGGCGCAAAGTCGAACCAGCAGTGCGGACAGGTCACCCGCCCCACCAGCGGCACCGCCCCCTCCCCTTCCACCATCGCCACGCCACTCCCATCCATCTGCACACTACTCATCCAACGTCCTCACCTTGTCGCCGTGTCACCTTGTCACCTTGTCCACCCCTCCCAAAATCTCCTTGTCTGCTTGTCTTATACGACAGCCGTCCCCCACAGCCCGTCAACCGCGGCCGCCGCCTTCCAATTCACCTGATCGGTGCTCACCTGATGAAACCGCGACACGCCGCCGCTTTTCACCTGCCGCTGCAAGTCTGCAAAGTCAAAGGGGCCGCTGGTCTTGCCGCGCAACCGGACCCAATAGCGCTCCCCGCCTCCCTGGGGCGCCGCCGCCGTCGGCATGGATACTTTCTGCGGAACCACGGGTCTGCCCGGCGTCGCAGCGACTTTGGCCGCCGCCGGTGGGGGGGCCATCCTCTCCCCGCTTTTGCCCCCGCTCTTGCCCAGGTCCGCCAGCACTTCCCCCGCCCTCTGATAGCGCTCCCGCACTCCCTTCTCCATGAGTTTGCC
>CALCHA010000284.1 GCA_937901265.1 uncultured Phycisphaerales bacterium | reverse complement strand
CGATATCCAGACGGAGGGCGGCTGCACCGTCTGGCTCAAGCGCGAACTCACCGGCCCGGTGCAGATCGATTATGACGTCATCGTCGTCCAGGCCGGCGGGCCCTGGGATCGCGTTTCTGACGTGAATTGCTTCTGGATGGCGAGCGATACGCGGGCCTCGTCCGATGGCGCGTTCTTCGCCGTCCATCGCACGGGGAAATTTTCCGACTACGACCAGCTCAAGACCTATTACGTCGGCCAGGGCGGCAACAGCAACAGCACCACGCGCTTCCGCCGCTACATCGGTGTGAAGGACAACCGCCCGCTCCTGCCGGAAGATGACCTCAAGACCCCCGACGTCCTGCTCACCCCCAACGTCCCCATGCACATCCGCCTCGTCGCCGACGACAGCCGCAACGAATACTGGTGCAATGGTCGCCGCCTGTTTTCCTTCAACGATCCCGCCCCCTACACCCGCGGCTATTTCGGGTTCCGCTGCACGTGGGACCACCTCCGCATCCGCAACCTGCGCATCACCGCGCTGCCCACGGAAAAGCATTAACCTGCCGCAACAAACGCACCACGTTTACCGCTGCGCGGCTTCTGGTGCCGTCGCGGGGGCCGTCGCGGCTGGCGGCACGCTTGGCCCCACCATCTTGTAGACCGGCGTGGTGGCCTGTCCGGTCAGCGTTACGTTCGCCGACACGCCTCCGTCCGGGGCGGAGGAGGGCCCGCACCGCAGCGTGATCGCCCCCGGTGTCGTGGTGCGCTTGCCCGCCGCATCGATCGTCCCGAGCTGGTAGGGTGTCACGGTGAAGGTGACCGTGCGCGATTCGTGTGGCTGCAGGGGCACGCGCTGGAAGCCCACCAGCGACTCCTCCGGCGCATTGGGGGTGTTCGGGCGCGACAGGTAAAGCTGCGCCACCTCATCCCCGGCGCGGTCGCTGGTGTTGGTCAGCGTCACCGACACGGGCAGATCGGCCCCGGTGGCGGAATCCGTCGGCGTGTGGAACGCGGTGAAGGTGAAGGTCGAATAGGAGAGGCCAAACCCGAAGCGATACAGGGGCGTGCCGGTGAAATAGCGGTAGGTCCGCCCCTTGGAATCGCCGCTGGGGGCGAAGCGGTAATCCATGAAGTCGGGCAGATCGCTGGTCGCCGCGTAAAAGGTCACCGGCAGGCGTCCCGCGGGGTTGATCGCCCCGAAAATCGCGTCCGCCACCGCGCTGCCGCCCGCCTGCCCGGAATACCAGGCGTTGAGAATCGCCGGCACGTGCTGCTTGGCGTAGGGAATCGCCAGCGCGCTGCCGCTGGTGAGGATGAGCACCAGCGGTTTGTGGTTCTGTTCCGCCGTCTGCGTGACTTTTTCCAGCAACTGCTGCTGGATCGCCGGCAATTCGATGGCGGTACGATCACCGCCGAAGAAGCCGCGGTAATCGATGTCATGTTCCTCGCGCTCCAGATCGGAGGTCAGACCGAGAACCAGAAAGGTGGCGTCGGCCTTTTCGACGAGTCGCTGGGCGTCGGCGTAGAAGGGCTCCGGGCCGATGGGCGATTCGTCGGAGGCCGGGCGGGTCCAGCGCAGTTGAATGCCGGCGTCGGGCGGCGGTGCTGCGCGACGCGGCCCACGCCCGGCGCGACCGCCGGCGAAGGGGCTGCCTTGCGTCGAGGGCTGCGTGCCCGCGCCGCCGCGCGGCCCACGGGCACCGGGGCGCGTCGTCGCAAACGTCGGCGTGGGCGGCTCCAGCACCACCACCGGCTCCGCCGCCGCCGCCGGATGCAGATATTCGACCATCAACCGATAGGTCCGTCCCTGCTCCAGCCGCACCCGCACCGAGTGGGTCCGCCGCCCGCCCAGGGTCCACTCGTTGACCAGCAGCTGCCCATTGAGGTACATGCGGAAGGCGTCCCGCGCCGCCAGCCCCAGCGAATAGGTGCCCGTGTCGGGGGCCCGCAGCACCCCTGTCCACTGCACGTAGGTGCCCCCGGCACCCGGCGCGCCGCCGTTCGCCTGGTCCGCCATCGGCAGGGGGTCGCGGTCCGACTGGACGGACCAGTCAAAATCAAGCTGCCGATCCACCCGTGTCCGCAGCGGCCGCGACTCCGCGGAGGTCGGGTAGTAATTCGCCAGCAACCCCGGCGTTTTGAGCGAATCATCCGTAAACAGCTCGGTCGCCGGAACCACCTCCTCCAGCGGCAACTGCTCCTCCACCAGCGGGCAGCCCGGGGCATAGAGCACCCGCGGCGAGGCGTTTGCGTCGCCCACCCCCGCCAGCGCATTGCGCACCCCCTGCAGGATCGTCACCGGCCGCGCCGGCGTCCCGTTGTAGTTGCCCACCAGTGCCGGCACCGAATCGGCTGTCGGCCCGATCACCGCAATGCTCTTGTACTTGCTCACATCCAGCGGCAGGAGATGGTTCTCGTTTTTCAGCAGCACCAGCGATTCCCCCGCCACCTTGCGCGCCAACGCATCATGCTCCCGCGTGTCATTCTGCGACGCCGGCAACTGCGCCAGGGGCACCTGCGACGAGGGATCAAACAGCCCCATCCGGAACCGTGCCGTGAACAGCCGCGTCAGCGATCGATCCAGATCCGCCTCTCCCAGCAGCCCGCTGTTCACCGCCGTCACCAGCGCGGCGTAGGTCGTCCCGCCATTGAGATCGCACCCCGCCTTCACGCTCATCGCCGCCGCTTCCTCTGGCGAGCCCGCTGTCTGGTGGTTCTCCCACACGTCGCGCACGGCGTCCACATCCGAGACCACATACCCCTGAAACCCCCACGTGTTGCGCAGCAGGTCGGTCAGCAGTCGCGGGTTCGCCGAGCAGGGCAGCCCGTCCATGCTGTTGTAGGCCGCCATGATCGAATAGGCATGCCCCTCGCGGATCGACGCCTCAAACGCCGGCAGGTAGGTCTCAAAGAGATCATGCTCGGAGGGCTGCGGATCAAAGCGATGCCGTTCGGGCTCCGGCCCCGAGTGCACCGCAAAATGCTTCGGCGTCGCGATCGTCTTGAAGTAAAAGGGATCATCGCCCTGGAGCCCGGTGATGAACGCCACGGCAAACCGCGACGTCAGAAAGGGATCCTCCCCATAGGTCTCCTGTCCGCGACCCCAGCGCGGATCGCGGAAAATGTTGATGTTCGGCGACCACAGGTCCAGCCCCGTGTAAATCGCCGTCACCCCCGCCCGCCGCGCCGCGTTGTTCTTCGCCCGTGCTTCCACCGCGATGGCGTTGGCCATCTCATGGTGCAGCGCCGGATCCCACGTCGCCGCCAGACCGATGGCCTGCGGAAACACCGTCGCCTCGCCGTTGCGCGCGATGCCATGGAGCGCCTCGTTCCACCAGTGATAGGCCGGGATTCCCAGCCGCGGAATCGCCGGCGCATCCATCTGCATCTGCCCCACCTTCTCCTCCAGCGTCAGGCGGCTGACGACATCATGGACCCGCTGCTCCACCGGCAACGCCGGATTGTGAAAGGGGAGCGTCAGCGGGTTCTCCGTCGAGGCCTCCGTGGTCGGCGGGGCCGCGGGCGTCGGTGAACAGGCAGCCAACGCCGCCGCCATGGCCGCCGCCATCGCCAGGAGTCCCGCGCACAGCGAGTGCGGAAGTAAACGTCGCACGGCATTCGACTGGGTCATGGCGGTGGTTCCTTTGACGACCATTGTTATCCGGTTCACCGAGGTGCCCCCCCGGAGGTGCCCCCTTGCGTGTTGTACGTCCGCGCCCCTCCCCCGGCAAGGAAGTCCCGCCCCGCTCATCGTCGCTCGATCAAAAATCCGACAGGGGCGCCTCCGAAATATCCCCCTCCGGCGATGCCTGC
>CALCHA010000283.1 GCA_937901265.1 uncultured Phycisphaerales bacterium | reverse complement strand
GGTCGTTTTCGACACCGTTTACAACCCGCAGATGACGCGCCTGCTCAAGCTCGCAAAAGCCGCGGGTGCCACCATCGTGCCGGGCACCGAGATGTTTGTCCGTCAGGCCGCCATCCAGTTCGCCGAATTCACCGGCGTTGCTGCCCCGGTCGAGATCTTCCGCCAGACTCTCGGCCGAGCCCTGAGCATCCGCGGCTGATCCGTCATCGCAAAACGCGAGCGAGGCCGGGAAAACACACCGGCCTCGCTGAGGATAAGGACCCTTGTGGGCGTTAGCACTTGCTCATGAACGCGGACAACAGGTTGAAAAACGCGTTAACCAAATTCGAGCAATTCGACGAGAAGCCACTGCCGCAGGTGGAGCTGTTGGAGTTGTTCGAGCAGACCGGTGCGGGCGTGCAGGAGGAGGGACGGTCGTTGCCGCAGCGCGGGGCCGGCGTGCAGACCGGGGCGGGAGTCTTGGCCTCGCCGAAGTTATAGCCGCAGGCTTCATCGCACCAGTTCAGGCAGATGCTGCTGATGCTGTTACCGCAAACCCTGCCGCCATTGCTGCCCGCCATGCTTTTGGTCGAGAGGTAGCCATCGGGCTGCGTCTCGGTCAGCGTGTAGCTGCCCTTGCGAAGGTTGGTGAAGCTGTAGTTACCACAGGCATCGGTGTAGACCGAGAGGCAGACGGCGTTGCCCTGATCGTCGGTGCCGCTCAGCGTGATCTTGACGCCCTTGATGCCCGCTTCGTTGCGGTCCTGCTTCCCATCCTTGTCGGCATCGCAGAAGATCGTTCCGGAAATCTTGGCGCCCGCCAGCTCCGCAAAGTTGTACGCCGTGGCCTTCGTGCCGTTGCCGATGACGATGTTCGAAATCACATCGTTGCCGACGGTCCCACCCACGCTGCCGGCCTTGTCGATCCCGTCGAAGAAGTTCGCCGGCCCCGTCTCGGTGACGGTGTACTTGCCGGCCTTGAGATTGGCGAACACATAATTCCCGTTGGCGTCGGTGGTGGTGGTGAGGGTGACCGCCAGACCGTCGTTCGTGGTGCCGGACAGGGTGATCTTGACGCCCTTAATGCCGGTCTCACCCTTGTCCAGCTTCCCGTTGTTGTTGCAATCGCAGATCACCTGCCCGGAGATTGATCCGGTACCGGTGCTGCTGCCGCAGCCGCAGCCACAGGCATTCTTGCCGCCATTGGCCGAGTCGATCAGCCGCCCCTGGGGCGTGTAGAACACATTGGAGCCGGCCGGCCCGAACTTGTCGATCGGCAGGCCGCACACGAAATCCACCTGGAAGTAGCAGTCCGGCACCGTGACGGTCAAGCTGTGCGTGCCCGGCCCGAACGTCTGCGTGTCGACATCGAAAATTTTCTGCTGCGACGCATGGTCGGCCACAAAAGTGCCTTCCGGCGCCGTGTAGCTCACCAGGGAGAGCGTCACGTTCGACGTCGTGGTGAAGACCACCTTGACCGTATCGCCCTGGTGGAGCTGCCCGGAAATATCGTTCACCGTGCGGCAGCCGTTGATCACGTAGTACACGCACTTGAGGCCGCAGGCACAGTCCGTCTTCTGGAAGTTGTCAAAATCCAGCCCCAGCTTGCTTTCACCCGCCGCGACCGTGACGCCGTAGGATCCAGACACCGGGCCCGTCTGAATCCAGCCGCTCCGCGTTTCCTCAGCCACGACATATTTGCCCGCCGCGATGCCGTTAAAGGCGTAGCTCCCATCGGCGCCGGTCGTGGTGGAAGCGGCCAGCGTGTCGCTGCCATCCAGTTTCCCATTGCCGTTGACGTCGTTGTACAGGTTGATGCCCCAGCCGGAGACCGGATGCGAAAGGTCATCCGCCGACATGCCATTGCCCGAAACGTCCTGATACTTATGGCCGGCGATGACGCTGGGGATCGCCCCGCTCTGATTCATCGGTCCGACCTTGCCTTTGACCTTGGCGGAAAAATCGGAGGCGAACGATCCGTCGAACGTCGAGTTCTCCGTCGTCAGCAGCACGCCGATGTCCTTGCCCTGGAAGTACTGCGATGCCATCGCCCCGCCCGTGACGGTGAACTGGAAGTCGAAGTTGTCGTTCGTCCCGGCATCTTCAAAACCAAACGCCGTGATCTTGCCGGTCAGCAGCACCCCGCTGTAATCCGCAATGCCGTCGTTGTTGACGTCCACGTTGCCCGAGAGCACCAGGTCGCTGCCCACCGCACCGCTGCCCAGGAGGCCGCCGTTGTTGTTCACGCTGATGTGGAGCTGAAAGTCTTTCGGATCGCCGACCGGAACGACCGTCGCCCCGTTGGCATCCGCCGAGAGAACCATGATCGTCGGCGCGCCGGTGGCATCGAACGTATGATTGGCCGCGGAATAGGTCAGCGAGCCGTCATTGCCCAGAACGCTGGTGTTGGGCAGCCCGGGCAGAACCCCAAGCAACGAAAAAAGCTGACGCCCTTCCAGCGCCTCCATTACCGCGCGATTGCGGGAAGAAGCCAGGCGGTGCGAACGATTGCGAGTGGCGGTCATCATGGTTCTCTCTCCAAATTTTTCAGGCGGAAGGGGCTGCCCCCCGCCGGGGGATGGTCACGTAAATCTCAAATCCATCGAAGTTGCAGTTGAAAGAGGTGCCTTCAGGCCTTGCGGCGACGACGCAACAGCATCGGGGCCGCCGCAGCAAGCATCCCCAGCGAGGCGGGCTCCGGCACGGCAAACGTGTCGGCCGTGGCGTTCACATACAGCGGGGTGAACTGCGTATCCAGAACCGTGTTGTTGAACGTCGCGGCGAAATAATTCGGCGTGCCGCCGTTGTAGGCCGTCGAGAGCGGCGTATGCAGGATCACGCCCACGCCCCCCAACCCGTAGTCGCTGCCGGTGGTCGGTGCGAAAACAAACTCAAACGTCTGCGGGGCCAGCGACCCGGCGCTGGTGGTGTAGCCAAAGTTGCTCAGGACGCTCGAGTTGAAGAAGGTGTGCGCCACCCCGCCGACCTTTCCGGTCACGGCCAGTGAAGCGTTGCTGTAGGTGAACGATTCCGTGGAGCCCGATCCCGACTGGTGGGTGAGCGTGACGCTCAGGCTGAACTGCCCGTTGGTGATGCTCGTGGAGCCATCCAGCGACGTGGCAATCCCGCCGGTCACGCTGAGCACGCCGCCATTGCCGTTGGGCGTGTAGGTGAGCTGCATCGCGCTGGAGGTCACGTCGGGGCTCTTGCTGATCAAATTAAGCGGTGCCGCGGATGCCTGCGAGGCAAACGTGCCTCCGATGGCCAATACCGCGAGGGCGAGAACTGAGGTGCAAAGTTTCATTTTCTCTCCATGACTCTTGTTGGCAGAAGGCTCGAAGGCCGCTTCAAAACTTCTGTCAACCACGACACCGAAAACTTACCCCGCCCTGGCGCTCTGACAACCCGCGCAGCGTGTCTTTTACGCGCGTTAGCGGACGCTGGACCCCGCCGCGGGATCGATAACTCACAAGGTTGGAAAATTGGTGATGTGGTAACGTTTGTAACGCTCCGCGCAGCCTCGCGGAACGTGCCTCCTCCCCCACCACCCTTCTTATCGGAAGAACTCCGCCAGCGTCCGGGAAACCTGCCGTTCCACCGACGCCACGCTCTTCGATGCGTCCACCACCCGGTAGCGCTCCTGCCACTGCCGCGCCTGCCACAGATAGTTTTCCCGCACCCGCTCAAAATAATCCCGCGCGCGCTGCTCGATCCGGTCCTTCACATCCGTGTCCGCAAACAGCGGATTTTGCTTCTCATCCCTCACCTTCCGGCTCGTCTTCGACCACAGCGGGTTCAGCCGCTCCAGCGACACATCCGTGTCCAGATCGAACACCACCGTCAAGTGCGGCCACGCATCCGCCACCGCGATTCGCGCCACCGCCAGGATGTCCTCCAGGTCCATCCCCCCGCCGCCGCCCTGGTACGCCAGTGTCGACGACGCAAACCGATCCGCCACCACGCACTCCCCCGCCAGAAGTGCCTGCCCGATCTGCTCCTGCACCAGCTGCGCCCGCGACGCCATGTACAGCAGCATCTCGCAGCGAACGTCCATTCCC
>CALCHA010000282.1 GCA_937901265.1 uncultured Phycisphaerales bacterium | reverse complement strand
CGCAAACGTGGCGGGTGGGGACGTGTCGGCCGAGGCCGACCGCTAAAAGGGGGTAAGTGGGCAGGGGCGGCTGCGGGCATCTTTGGGGGAACTGGGTCAAGTGTGGCGGTAGATGCGGGCGGGGCCTCGGTTATGGACGGATTCGTCGGAGGGGGGATCGTCGGAGGAGCGGGGTTCGTCGATTTGCTTCAGGTCGTGGGTGCGCGGGTCGAAGGGGGTGCCGGAGGTGGCGGTGCTGCCACGGGCGGAGAGGCCGGTGACGGTTCCGGCGGGATCGGGATCGTCGGGGTCGTCGGCGGGGGCGGTGCGCTGCCATCCGGCGGAGGTCCATTGGGCGGCGCGCTTGTCGACGTCGATGGCGTTGTGCTGGGTGAGGATGGTGGCGACGCGGTCGGCGTCGAGGTCGGCGGCGTGGACGGTGAGGAGGGTACCGCCGCGATGGATGCCCTCGGCGTAGAGTTCGGCTTCTTCGGCAGGGATGCCGACGCCGATGAGGGCGCCGACGACGCCGCCGGCGGCGGCACCGATGCCGGCACCGGTGAGGAAGGCGATGATGGGTCCCGCGGCGAGGAAGGGGCCGATGCCGGGGATAGCCAGGAGGCCGAGGCTGGCGAGGACGCCGCCCGCGACGCCGCCGGCAACGGCACCGACGCCTGCGCCTTCGGCAACGTCGGTACGGTGGGCATCTGGGGAATCGGGTCCATCGGGGGCCTTGCTGACGATGCTCAGGCGGTCGCGTTCGAGGCCACTGCCGAGGAGGTCATTCTGTGCTTCGTAGGCATCGGCGGCGGTGTCAAAAAGGCCGATCACGGTTTTCATGGAGGTCTCCGGCGAAGAAATTGAGACGGGGGTGACGCAGGGCGTCGGCAGGGAAGTGGATGCAACAGCTGTGCCTTGTGCAGGGGTGTGGGGTAGTGCAGGATCGGCTGAGGCAGCGGGGCGAGTGCGGTGGGCTTTAAGAATGGTGGCGAGGGTGGCGGGGCGAAGTCGAGCGCGTTATCCTGCGGCCCTCACTTCCAGGAGGGCACCATGCCGAAACGTTTGACGACTCGCACCGCCGTTGAAAAGACCGTGCACCAGGCGCTCCGCGATCAACCGATCGTGGACATGCACACGCACCTGTATCCGCCGACGTTCGGGACGCCGGTGCCGAATCGGACGGGGAAGACCGATCGGGACGGGTTGATGCTGTGGGGGCTGGACGAGCTGTTGACGTATCACTATCTGGTATCGGAGGTGTATCGGGTGGTGCCGGCGCATAGCCGCAAGGGGGGACTGGCGTACGAGGAATTCTGGAAGCTGAGCAAGCAGCAGCAGGCGGAGCACATATGGAAGCATTTGTTTGTGGAGCGGGCGCCGGTCAGTGAAGCGTGCCGCGGGGTGCTGACGTGTCTGGAACTGCTGGGGCTGGAGGTCGGCAAGAACAAGGACCTGGGGAAACTGCGGAAGTGGTTTGCGCAACAGGATCCGAGCAAGTACATCGACAAGGTGATGAAAATCTCGAACGTCGAGAGCATCACGATGACGAACCCGGTGTTTGACGACAACGAGCGTGAGCGGTGGCTGAAGGGGGCGGAGCTGCTGCGCGGGGATCCGCGGTTTAAGTCGGTGCTGCGGATCGATCCGATTCTGCGGGACTGGCCGAAGGCGGCGAAGAAGCTGACGGAATGGGGGTTCAATGCGGGGGACGGCAAGACGCTGACGCAGAAGAACATTGAGGAGGGGCAGCGGTTTTTGCGGGAGTGGCTGGATCGGCAGGAGGCGATTTACATGGCGTTGTCGCTGCCGCCGGAGTTCCGCTATCCGGCGGAGTCTGGCGAGGCGGCCGACAAGGCGGGGCAGATGGCGTTGGAGAAGATCATTCTGCCGGTGGCGGCGGAGCGGGGGTTGCCGTTTGCGATGATGATCGGGAGCAAGATGCGAGTGAATCCGGCGCTGAGGGACGCGGGGGACATGGTGGGCAAGTCGGATGTGCAGGCGGTGGTGCGGCTGTGTGCGGAGTTCCCGAAGAACAAGTTTTTTGTGACGCTGCTGGCGCGAGAGAACCAGCACGAGCTGTGCGTGGCGGCGCGGAAGTTCGGCAACCTGATGATTTTCGGCTGCTGGTGGTTTCTGAATAACCCGGTGCTGATCGAGGAAATCACGCGCATGCGGCTGGAGCTGCTGGGCACGAGCATGATTCCGCAGCACTCGGACAGCCGGGTGCTGGATCAGCTGCTGTACAAGTGGCAGCACAGCCGGGTGATCATTGGGCGCGTGCTCGCGGACAAGTTTACGGATATTGTCGACACGGGGTGGCCGGTGACGGATGAGGAAGTGAAGCAGGACATCAACCGGCTGTTCCGGGGGAACTTTTTGGAATTTCTCGCGCGGTGACGCGCGGGGAAATTTTGCACGGATGCATGAGGCTCGTCACGGGGAAACCGGTGACGAGCTTTTTTTAGACGGGGGCGGAAGCGACGGGCGAGGATTTTGAGGGTAAGAATTGCCGCCTTTGCCCGGCGGTGGTACCCTATTCGCCTTGCACGGGGGGCAATGTTATGGCCAGAGGAGACGACATCTCATGCGGATTTTGCTCACGACGACGAGTTTCCAGGACACCCCGGGCCGACACCACGAGGTGCTGGCGAAGTCGGGTTTCGAAGTGGTGCCGGCGCGTGGGCCGCTGACAGAGCAGCAGATGCTCGATCTGGTGAAAGGGGAGGGGTTTGACGGGCTGCTGAATGGGGATGACATCATCACCAGCAAGGTGATCGATGCGGCGTTGCCGCGGCTGCGGGTGATCGCCAAGTATGGCATCGGGCTGGACTCCATTGATGTGCCGTACGCGACGAGCAAGAAGATTCCGGTGCTGTTCACGCCGGGCGTGAATCACACGACGGTTTCGGAGCACACGTTCGGGCTGATGATCGCGATCGCCAAGCATTTCTGGGCGGGGATTAACTCGACGAAGCATGGCGGGTGGAAGCGGATCACGGGCAGTGAGCTGGCGGGGAAAACGATTGCGGTGCTGGGGGTGGGCCGCATCGGGAAGGAAGTGATCAAGCGGGCGTCGGCGTTCGATATGAAATCGGTGGGGTTCGACACCTATAAGGATGAGGCTTTTGCGAAGCAGTATGGGCTGACTTATGCGGCGTCGGTGGAGGAGGCATGCAAGGACGCGGACTTCATCAGCGTGCACATGAACCTCGAGGACAACAACCGCGGGTTCATCAACCGGGAATTCATCGCGCGGCTGAAGAAGGGGGCGGTGATCATCAACACGGCCCGCGGCGGCCTGACCAACGAAGCGGACGTGGCGGCGGCGGTAAAGAGCGGGCAGCTCGGCGGCTACGGCGCGGACGTTCTGGAGCATGAGCCGATGACGGCGCCTCACCCGTTTGACGGGATCGACAACATCATCATCACGCCGCACGTGGGGAGCCGGACGTTTGAAAGCGTGGAGCGTCAGGCGCTTCGGGCGGTGCAGAACATCGTCGAATTTCTGACGGGCGGGAAGGACTATATCCAGGCAAATAAGTTTTGAGCCAGCCAGCCGTCGTTTTCTGACAAATTAGAGCAACCCTCCTCTCGGAGCTAAAATCATGGCCCAGCAAGCAGTCGCGGATGTCGGTCTTATTGGTCTGGCGGTGATGGGTGAGAATCTCGCCCTGAACATCGCGGACCACGGTTACAAGGTGGCGGTGTACAACCGCACGACCGATGTGATGAAGAAATTCGTCGCGCGGGAAAATCCGCCGGGCGGATTGGTGGGCTGCGAGACGCTGGAGGAGTTTGTGGCGGCGATCAAGAAGCCGCGGAAGATCATCATTCTGGTGAAGGCAGGCCCGGCGGTGGATGCGGTGACGAAGCAGCTCTTCGCCGCGGGCGTGGAGGCGGACGATATCGTTGCGGACTGCGGGAACTCGCTGTTTACGGACACCATTCGCCGGGAGAAGGAATACGCGAGCAAGTGCAAATTCTTCGGCTCGGGCGTGTCGGGCGGGGAAGTTGGCGCGCGGTTTGGCCCGTCGATGATGCCGGGCGGCGATCCGGATTCGTGGAAGCATTTGAAGCCGATTTGGGAAGCCGTTGCCGCCAAGGTTGACGCCAAGACCGGCAAACCGATGGAGGATTACGCTCCGGGCAAGCCGGTGGTCGGCGGCGTGCCCTGCACGGCCTATCTTGGACCCAATGGTGCGGGCCACTATGTGAAGATGATCCACAACGGCATCGAATACATCGACATGCAGTTGATCTGTGAGGGTTACACGCTGTTGTCCAATCTGTTGGGGATGAAGGCGCCGGAGATCGGGAAGGTCTTCGAGCAGTGGAACACGGGGGAGCTGGACAGCTACCTGATTCAGATT
Organism: uncultured Phycisphaerales bacterium; assembly: GCA_937901265.1. Classification (GTDB taxonomy): domain Bacteria; phylum Planctomycetota; class Phycisphaerae; order WQYP01; family WQYP01; genus CALCHA01. Next base: position 195 of record CALCHA010000282.1, on the reverse strand, counting down.
ACGGCGGACATCCTGCAGCAGCGTGACCCGGTGCACAAGGAGGGCTACCTGGTCGATTACATTCTTGATACTGCCGGGCAAAAGGGGACAGGGAAGTGGACCAGCACGAACGCGCTGGACATGGGGATTCCGGCGAACGCGATTGCGGAGGCGGTGTTCGCGCGGTGCCTCTCGGCTTTGAAGGATGAGCGAGTG
>CALCHA010000281.1 GCA_937901265.1 uncultured Phycisphaerales bacterium | reverse complement strand
CCCCCACCGCCGCCGCAGCGCGTGCGGCAGCAGATGCCGCAGCGCAAAAGGCGCATCCTCTATCAGATACCGCCGCATCAGCCGCGACGGCTCCTGCATCATCCGGTGCACCCACTCCAGCCCCGCCCGCTGCACCCACCGCGGCGCTCGCCGCACATGCCCCGCGATGAACGACAGCGATATCCCGATCCCCAGAAACGCCGCCCGCGGCAACAACGGCCGCAGCCGCTGCGTCACGAACTCCTGCTTCGGGAACCCCAACGCCACATACACAATGTCCGGCCGCGCCGCGACCAGCTTCGCCTCCACCGCCGCCATCGCGCCCGCCTCCTTCTCAAATCCCACCGCCGGACAATCCGTCCCCGCGATCACCAGCCCCGGGTAACGCCGCGTCAACTCCGTCGCCGCCGCTGCGGCCGCCCCCGTCGCCCCGCCCAGCAAATACAGCCGCCACCCCTTTTCCGCCGCCCGCTTTGCCAGCGAAAACACCAGCCCCGATCCCGGTACCCGCTCCGGCAGCCCGCGCCCGTTCCTGCCCAGCCGCGCAATCCGGCTGGACCAGATCAGCGGCATCCCGTCCGGCAAAAACAGGTCCGCCGCGCCCTTGCCCAAAAACAGCGGCTTGATCCCCGGGCGCTTGTGAAACTGCCGCAAAATGTCCAGATTCGGCGTGATCACCCAGGACCCCTGCCCGCGCGACAGCCGCCCCGTCAGCACCTCCAGCGCCTCCGCTTCCGTCACCGCGTCCAGCGGCATCCCCAGCAGCTCCACACGCTCCGGACCGGCCGTCGCGGCAGGTGGCGATTCAGAATAAGGGCGTATCGCGGCCAGACTCATGACTTCCCTTGCTCGACGACCGGGGGCGACGCAGCCGCCGCGCTCTCCGCCGCGGAACCCCGCGGCGTGCGGTCCCATGTCTTGGCTCCGCGGCCACTTATCATTCGGACGTACAGCGCGATCTTCCACAACAGGAACCTCGGCACGGCCACAAAAAGGGATACGACCGCCGCCGCCCCCGCGATTTGCAGCGTGCCCAGGATGATATAGCCCACCAGAAGACAAAGGGTTACAGCAAACGGTAAAAGCACCGCCCAGGGCACCCACCCCGCTGCCGCCAGCCCCGTCGCCACGCCCGCCAACACCAGCCACCCCCCCACCGCCAACGCCACCGGCGGCGCCGACCAGTCCACCAGCGACACCGCGCTCCGCCAGTGCCCGCGCGCCACCAGTCGCACCAGCATCCCCGGCAGCTTCGCCCACGTCTGCACCTGCCCCGTCTCCCATCGCAGCTTTTGCGTCGTCATCGCCGAACGTTCCTCCGGCAGCGGCGAACGCACCACCGCCTCCGGCAGAAACCGCGGGCCAATCCCCGCCAGCAGCAGGTCATGCGAAATCTTCAGGTCTTCCGTCAGGTGATCCGCAAACGAAATCTTCCCCAGAACCTCCGGATGAAAACACATCCCCGTCCCAAACAACTGCGTCGGCAACCCGATCCGCCCCATCCCCTTGGGCCGAATCAGATTCTTCAACGCAAACGCAATCAGCGCCGGCGTGTGCAGCTTTTGACCGGCAACCACCGGCCCGGCGTCGAGAATGTACGCCGCCTGCGCAACCCTGTGACCGGCGTCGAGCGCCCCCGCCAGCGACTCCAGCAGATTGCCCGTCACCGTACAATCGGCATCGATAATCACGATCGCATGGTCGGGCGCGGCGCCCTGCAGCAGGGCAATGCCATCGCGCAGCGCCGCCGGCTTGCCGCGCGGGCCGCTGTTCCGCTCCAGCACCGTCGCGCCCCCCGCCCGGGCCAGCGTCGCCGTGTCATCCGAGCAATGATCCGCGATCACCAGCGTCTGCCCCCGCCGCGAAAGCCCGGCCGCCGTTTGTCCCGTCAGCGACTCGAGCAGCCGCGGCAGCAGCAGCCGCTCGTTGTGCGCCGGAATCAGAATATCGATCTTTCGCTCGCCTTTCCCCGCGGCAATTTTCCGGGGCGGCAGCAGCGCCAGCAGCGCGAACAACGCCCACAGCCCCCAGCAAATCGCCAGCGGTGCCAGGCCCAGCAGCAGCACCAGAGACAACCACCACCTCATGCCGCCCCCCCCTCTGCGACCGTCGTCGTCGCCTCTGCACCCACCCGTGGCCCCGACACCGCCGGCGCTTCGGCCGGTTCCACCAGTGGGCGAAACAGCGCCGCCAGCTCCGGTGCCACCGTGTAAATGTTGAACTCCCGCCGCACTTTTTCCCGTGCCGTCTCCGCCATCCGCTCCATCGCCGAAGGATTCGCCAGCAGCCGCTCAATCACCTCCGCCAGAAGGTCCGCACGTCCCGGGTTGACCAGCATCCCCGTCACCCCATGTTCGATCAGCTCCGGAATCCCCGCGATCCGCGTCGCCACCACCGGACACCCCGACGCCATCGCCTCCATCAGCACCACCGGCACGCCCTCCGCAAAGCTCGGCAGCACGAACAGATCGGCCCGCGCGTAAAGATCGTGAATGACATCCTGTCCCACGCTCCCCAGGAACGTCACACGCTCCGTCAGCTGCAGCGTGCGGGCAAGCGCCTCCAGTGAACGGCGCAGCGGCCCATCCCCGGCAAGCTTCAGCCGTGCGTCCAGCCCACGCTCCACCAGCTCCGCCATCGCCTGCAGAAGGATCGCATGCCCCTTGACCTCCGCCAGCCGCGCAACACACAGAATCTCAAAGGGATCGCCCTCGCCCCGCGCCGCACGCCCCTGCACCGGCGTCGCCATGAACTGCTCCGGATCGATCCCGCAGTGCACCACGTGCAGCTTCGGCCACGCCTCCGGCGGCAGCAGCGGCATCATCTGCGAACGCGCAAAATCCGAAATGCACACAATCCCCGACGCCGCCCGCGCCTTCTCCGCCAGCCGATGCCCCGGCACATCAAAAAATTCCGTCGGACCGTGCATCGTGAACGAAAATGTCCCGCGGTTCAGCACC
>CALCHA010000280.1 GCA_937901265.1 uncultured Phycisphaerales bacterium | reverse complement strand
GGGGGGGGGGGGGGGGGGGGGAAACCGGGCAGCAGTGTGCCAAAGGCCGCCACAGGGCCCGCGGCGTTGGACACCGTGGATTGCGGGTCGCGTACGGGTGGGGAGGGCGCTGTTTTTTTGCGGGTGTTGATGGGGGAGGGGGGGAGGGCCTATGCTGGGGTAATGTGCGTTTTGATTTGCGCCTCAGCCCGAAGGCCGGGCCCGAACGGTTGTTGTCTGGAGTTTCATCATGACCAAAGTGATCAAGGGGAAGGCATTCGTGTTGGGGGACAATATCGATACGGACCAGATCATTCCCGCGAAGTACCTGGCCTACAACCCGAGCGATGCGACGGAGCGCAAGTTCTTCGGCATGTATGCGATGGATGGCGTGCCCGCCGGCCAGAGCGGGCTGCCCTTTGGGGACGTGCGGTTTGTGCGCCCCAATGAGTTCAAGAGCGATTTTTCGATTGTGATCGGGGGGAAGAATTTCGGGTGCGGGAGCAGCCGGGAGCACGCGCCGCTGGCGATTGCCGAGGCGGGCGCGAGCTGCGTGGTGGCGGAGTTTTACGCGCGGATTTTCTTTCGCAACTCGGTGAACGGGGGGTACGTCGTGCCTTTCGAGACGGGCGAGCGGCTGGTGGAATTGATCAAGACGGGCGATGAGCTGGAGATCGATGTGGGCAAGGGAGAGATGAAGAATGTGACCCAGGGCGGGCGGGTGCACAAGCTCAAGCCGCTGGGGGATGTGGCGCCGATCATCGACGCGGGCGGCGTCTTTGAGTATGCAAAAGAGAGCGGGATGATGGCGCGGTGAGGCATCGGGAGGCGGTACAATGGCAGACGAGGAGCCGCTGCGATTTGCGAATGAGCACAAGGTGCGGCAGCAGATGAAAGCCCGAGGGTGGACAGAGTCGATGATTCGGGAGGCCTTGGCAACGCCGGGGGTGCCCGCGACAGGAAAAAAGGGCCCCGCAACGCGATACGTCCATCCGGGCATCGGAAAGTCTTTGGTAGTGGACAAGGGGAGCGGGGAGATATTTCATGTTGGCGGTGAGGGCTTTTTATATGACTGAGACGATTTATATTGCCCTGGAGGAGGAGGGGGTGGCGGTCCGCCGGCCGGCGCGGGCCTACCGGCGGGAGGATGGGCGGTACATCGTGCTGCGACCCGCGGCCTACGATCCGGCCGCGGAGACGTGGCGCTTTCCACCAGGTTCGACGGTGGAGGTGGAGCGCCAGGAGACCGCCGGCGGCGAAATACTGGCGGCGGTGCGCGAAGTGCTGGAGGAGGACAAGGGACGGCGGGCGGTGTAAGGACGAACGATGTTCAAGGGCGAGCAAAAAGACTTGCGTGATTTCGTGTGTCGGCAGCGTTTGCGGCAAGGGCATCACCGCCCGCGATAATTTCGCCGGTCGTCGTGGAAGGTGCCTTTGTGGTGCATTACTAACGATTCCCTCTGGTAATGAAAAACCGCCGCCACAATTTTTTATGCAACAACTGTAAGACGTCCTCGCTTGGAGGTCCTGGTTGCAAAATATCGAACGGGTCTTCGGTTTGTAGGGAATTCGCGAAGATGTGCGGGAAGTTGCGAATTGCCCAGTCGTCCTCCGTCGTGGTGTCAATTGCGGCGTATGTCGTCATCTTCTTTGTCGTTCTAAATTACCGCGATCAAGAAACCGGGGAATACCCGGGACGAAGCGGGTGGAGTATCTCAAGGAAAACCTGGATCCTTTGCATGTGATGCTGAGCGAGGAGGATCTGCGGAACAGCGATGGCATTTCGCCCAAGGGCGTGGCGGCGGGGATGCGGTCCCGTAAAGGACCCCGGCCGGCGAAACGCGGGTGTGCCGATTCGCGTTGGGAATCGTATACTCTTGGATGATGCCGCAGGCCCTGCATAATTATCTGACGCGGATTTCCGCGTACTCCTGGTGGATCATTCTCGTGGAGCTGGTGCTCATCGGGATCGTGGTGCACCTCGTGCTGGAATTTTTGCGCGGCACGCGCGGGGCCCGCCTGATCAAGGGAACCGCGCTGTTTCTCATCGTCGCCTATCTGATTATTTACCTCGGCGGCGAGCAGCTGCGCCGGGTCGAGTATCTCTACTCCCGCCTGCTCGTGCTCGCCTCCTTTGCCATCGTGGTCGTGTTTCAGCCCGAGCTGCGGCGGGCGCTCATTCGCATCGGCGAGGCGCGGCTCTTCCGCTCCGCGGGCAATC
>CALCHA010000279.1 GCA_937901265.1 uncultured Phycisphaerales bacterium | reverse complement strand
CGCAAGCACAGCGCAAGCGGACAGCCCGTCACCTGTGGCCGACAAAAAGGAGTACCCCCGTGGGCAGCAAACGTGGCTTTTCGTCCATGAACCCCGAAAAACAACGAGAAATCGCCAGCAAAGGCGGTAAGGCGGCACACGAGAAGGGCACCGCGCACGAATTCAGTTCGGAAGAAGCGCGCGTCGCCGGGCGAAAGGGCGGAGCCGCCTCCCGTATCCGCCGCGCCAAAAACAGCGGCCCCGGCGAGGGCATCGCCCCGGATGCCTCGCCCCACCCCGCCGACGCCGGTGACCCAACGCCGAGATAATGCCGCGCCGGACCCTCATTCCCCCGGCCCAGGGGTGTCGAGCCCCTGCCACTTTGCGCTTCGCTCGTACTGTTCCTTCTTCCATATCGGCACGCTCTTTTTCAACTCGTCAATCAGATAGCGGCAGGCGGCGAAGGCGTCGGCGCGGTGCCCCGTCGCCACCGCGATCACCACGCTTGCCTCCCCCACCTTCACCTCCCCCACCCGATGATGCAGCGCCGCCGCCAGCAGCGGCCACTGCGCCGCCGCCAATGCCACCAGCCGCCCCATCTCCTTTTCCGCCATCTCCGGATAGGCGTGATACTCCAAATGCAGCAGCTCGCCGCACTGCGGATGCGACTCCCGGCGGGTGGTGCCCAAAAATAGCGCAATGCCCCCGGCGTCGGGGCGCGAAACATAGGCAACGGCGGCGGCGGCGTCCAGCGGGTGGTCGGTCAGCAGCAGCGACACATCGGTGGCGGGGGCATTCATACGCTTCAGCACTCCGGGACACTAACCCCCGCTCACCGGCGGGATAATCGCGATTTCATCGTGGTCGTGCAGCACCTGCGTCGGTGGCACGTATTCCTGATTGACCGCCAGCAGCGTCTTTTCCAGCCACGGAACCTCCGGCAACTCCCGGCGAAGCAGCGCCGGCAGATCGGCCAGCGTCAGCCCCTCGGGGACTTCCAGAGTGAACCCGGGGCGGCCCCGCGCCATGTGGGCGAACAGTCGGATACGCAGCGTCATAGCGATTTCAGCAAATCAAAGAGCATCGAAAGGGTGTCGATTCCGCCGACGGCCTCGGTCGGGCCATGCTGGCCGGCGGCGTGGCCGCGGGAGAGGGCGTCGAAGCCGGCCATCGTCTGCCAGCGCTCGCGAACCTGCACGATCTTGGGATCGTCCGAAGACATCAACTGGGCATAGAGGCGGCAGATCATCGGGATCTCACCCGCCCGTAACCATGAGTAGCCACAGGCTTTGCAGCGGTCGATGACAAGGGGGATCAGGGGGTGAAAGCGGTCTTTCTGCAGCATTTTGTTGCAGGAGGGGCAGCGAAGCTCCTGAGCCGTGTCGCCCTCGGCGACGACGGCAGCGAGGTCCTGCAGCGAGGCCGCGGCGGGGTTGGTTTGGGCGGGCAGGGGATCGCCGAGGTGGGCCTGCGCCCAGGCCGCATCGCTGTTGGCCCGGCGCAGGAGCGCGACGTGGGGGACCCAGGTGCCGAAGCACTGCGGGCAGACCTGCGAGCGCAGCGTCGTGCCGTCGGCGGATTCCTCCACGCGGGTCAGGGGGACGGAGCAGGCGGGGCAACGGGGCATGGCGGGGCAATTCCTGGGAGCGGGACAGGTGTTAGTGTAGCAGATCAGCGGGCGCGGGTGGCGAGGGTTTGGGCATAGAGGGCCTCGTACTGGGGGACGATGACCGGGGCGGAGAAGCGCTCCGCCCGCGCTCTGGCCGCCACGCCAAGCGCGCTGCGGCGCGGGGGATCGCGCAACAGGGCGGTGACTTGGGACGCCAGCGCCGCCGCGTCGCCGGCGGGCGCCAGCAACCCCGTCACATTGTCCAGAAGCACTTCAGGGATGCCGCCGACCCGGGTCGCGACGGAGGGTACGCCGAAGCACATCAGTTCGAGGATGGAGAGGCAGAAGGATTCGGTGTCGGAGGTGAAGAGGCCCAGGTCGGCGGCGTGGAGGTAGTCCTCAATGTCGGTCACCCCCTCGAGGGCGATGACCCGCCCCTGCAGACCCAGACGTTCGACGTCGCCGGCGAAGGGGGCGAAGGAATCGCCGGCAAGGACCAGCAGCTTGAAGGGAATGTCCCGGGGCAGGAGGGCGAGGGTGTGCAGGAGCAGGTCGATGCGCTTGAGCGGGCGCAGGTTGGAGAGGTGCATCAGCAGGGGCTGGTCGGGGGCAATCTTCAGCTCGTCGCGCACGGCTTCGCGGGTGCGGCGGGGCTGCTGGGGGGTGAAGAAGTTGTGGATCACCGTGGTGGGCACATCGAGGTTGAGGGCGTCGTGGGTTTCGGCGGCGAGGAACTGCGAGACGGC
>CALCHA010000278.1 GCA_937901265.1 uncultured Phycisphaerales bacterium | reverse complement strand
CCGTCGAGCCTCCTCAACCTCCTCACCAGCGACGCCTCCCTCTGGCGACCCGCCCTCTCCTTCCTGCTCGCCCGCCACGCCAACGCCGTCGACCTCTGGCAACTCACCGACCAGCCCCTCCCCTCCGACGATCCCCTCGCGGGTGGCCTCCTCGACCCGCGCTTCGCCGCCCTCTACGCCCGCGCCCTCACCGACATCGTCCCCCTCCTCAACCGCCCGCGCCTCCTCATCCCCTGGAACGCCCTCTACGATTTCGATGCCAAAAGTTTCCCCAACGCCCTCCTCGACCTCCGCCTCCCCGCAGCCATCCGCCCCGACCAGCTCCCCGCCTACATCCACAACTTCAAACTGCTCACCGCCGCCCCCGGCAGCGATCCCGAAACCACGCCCCTCCTCGCCCACATCGAGCCCCTGCCCGCCGGCGAGTACGCCCGCGAAGACCGCCTCAACGATTTTGCCAAACGCCTCGTCTTCTCGCGCTTCGCCCATCCCACCACCACCCTCATCGACCTGCCCCTCCACCCCGCGACCAACGCCCCTGCCGAGCCCGACGAGCTGCTCCTGGTCTACCGCACCCTCGCCCGCACCCTCGCCGGAACCACCAGCGTCAGCGAACTCCCCCTCTCGCCCGGCCTGCGCGCCTTTCTCTTCACCAAGCCCGCCGGTGCCACCCTCATCCTCTGGAACCACGACGCCGCCCAGGCCGCCGTCCCTCTCGATCTGCCGCTGGGTCCCGGTGCACGCCTGCTCGATCTTTCGGGGGACGCTCGCCCCGCCCCGCTCGACGCCGCCACCAGCCTCACCCATCTCGACGTGGCCGCCACCCCACTGATCCTCGACCACTTCGACCCACGTCTGCTGGCCTTACGCGCCAGCTTCGCCCTCGCCTCCGGCACCCTTCCCGCAGGCGTCGGCGCGTTCCACACCGAGGTCCGCCTCACCAACCCCGGCCCCGACGCACTCCACGCCACGCTCCATCTCCTGCCCCCCAAAGGCTGGTCCGCCGACCCCTCCTCCCTGCAGGTCTCCCTCGCGCCCGGCGAGTCCCTGCACCAGGCGCTCACCCTCCGTTACCCCTTCACTGAAGCCGCCGGTCCCAGGACCCTCGCTGGCCGGCTCAGCGCCGATCCCGGCAGCTCGCCGCAAAACCTCGACCTCTCCTTCCCCATGACCATCGCCTCCACGCTCGTTTCGATCGATGGTTTCTCGCAGCTTCTGCCCAACGGCGACCTGCTCCTGCAACAGGTCATCACCAACACCGCCGCCACGCCCCTCAATGCCCAGGCCTACGCGCTGGTCCCCGGCTACGCCCGGCAACAGCGTTTCGTCAGCGATCTGCGCCCCGGACAGACCATCATCAAACGCTACACCTTCCCCGCCGGCACCTTCACCGGCGCCGCCGCCAACGCCCCGCTCGACGCGCACACCATCGCGCAAAGCCTTGCCGGCAAGAGCGCTTCGCTCGGTCTGCGCACCACCGACGGGGCCACACTTCTCACCAAAGCGGTACCCCTGGACTGAAAACCCCGGTAAAAATCGCAGCCGTTCGCGGAAATGTACAGTTTTTGTGCAGTTTTTCCCTTGTGTGCGCCGTAATCCTCCATATAGTGTGTGCCTTCCACACATCACATTTCTCTTGAAAGGATTCTCGAATGGCCTCCAAGCCCGCAACCAAATCCGAAATTCTCAACAGCATCGCCAACTCCACCGAGCTCAGCCGCAAGCAGGTCGCCTCCGTGTTTGACGCCCTCGCCGGCCTCATCGAAGGAGCCGTTGGCAAGAAGGGCCCCGGCGTCTTCGCCGTCCCCGGCCTCATGAAGATCACCGTCATCCAGAAGCCCGCCACCAAGGCCCGCAAAGGCATCAACCCCTTCACCAAGGAAGAGCAGATGTTCAAGGCCAAGCCCGCCCGCAAGGTCATCAAGGTTCGCCCCCTGAAGGCCCTCAAGGACATGGCCAAGTAAGCGATCTCCCCCAGGCCCCTTCGCCGCCACACGCGGCCCAGTGGCCACAGAAAATCCAAGGCCCTGGCGGCGTCGCACCGACGCCCCGGGGCTTTGTTTGCTTCCGGGCTCCCCCACGCTTCCGGAGTTTCACCATGCCCGATCCCGCACCCCAGCGCTTCCCCTGCCCCCATTGCGGCAAGGTCCTCAAGACCCGCGCCGATTGGGCCGGCCGCGCCGCCACTTGTCCCACCTGCGGGCAGCCCTTCACCGTTCCCGCCGCGGCCGACGGCGCCCCCGCATCGCCGCGAACGCTGCGCCAGCTCGAACCCCTCGTCGCCCCCGACGCCGCCACGCTCCTTGAAGACGCCGCCGCCGACGATCTCGCCCTCTACCTTTCCCAGGGCACCTGCCGCGACTACGCCCTCGGCGCCGCCCTGCTCGCCGGCCGCGCGCTGCCCGCGCGGCAATGGCGACGCATCCTCGCTTCCGCCGCCGCCCAGGAAAACCTCCGCCTGAAAATCGACGACCTCCTCGCCGGCGATCAGCCCCTGCCCGACGATGCCACCCCCATCCCCCTCCTCGTCGCCGCCGATGACACCGCCCCAAATGCCTGGACCCTCCTCGCCCGCTACCTCTACTTCGTCTCCCACGGCACCTGCGAGGCCTGCCACGACGATCCCACCGGAATGTCCTGCGTCTATCTGACCTTCGCGGGCATGCTGGCCGCACGGGCGATCACCCCCGATCGCCCCAACGGATGGCATGCCGCCATTCGTCAAACGTTGGGGCTTTGATCGCCCATGCCCCTCCGCAGCGACTACGCCGACGACCCCACGATGGCCGACCTCCTCACCGAGTACGTCGTCGGCCTGCGCCGCCATGTGCAATCCCTCCGCCGCCACATCGCCGCCCACGACTCCGACGCCACCGGCCGCCTCCTGCACCAGCTCAAGGGGTCGGGCGCCTCCTACGGCTTCCCCCTCCTCACCCGCCACGCCGCCGCCGCGGAAACACTTCTCCACGCCGGACGCCCCCTTCAGGACGCCCTTCCCGCCATCCACGCCCTCATCGCAGCCATCGAATCCATCGACGGTTACGCCCCCGCCTGACCGCTGCTCGACCCTCCCGGGCCTTCGCCCGGCCCGCTCGGTAGTCCCCCCGTTTCGCAATCCGGGTTTTGCGTTTCCTCATTTCCCCGTACCCTACCCCCGTCCGCCGCTGTGAAACGTACCCGGGCAGACGCACTTCGTGATTTTTCCGCCGAACCATGTTCGGCCAGCGTCGTATAGGGAGAAACGGCCCGCGTGTTGACCGACGAACAACTGCTCGCACGATACCGTGCCGGCGAGGAGAGCGCTCTGGCCGAGCTCATCGGTCGCTACGAGCAGGAGCTCTTCGCGTTCCTGCACCGCTTCGTCGCCGATCAGGCCGCAGCCGAGGATTTGTTTCAGGAAACCTTCATCCAGGTTCACCGCAATGCCGCAACGTTCGATGCCCAGCGCCGGTTTCGCCCCTGGCTCTTCACCATCGCCGCCAACAAGGCCCGCGATTATCTCCGCGCCCATTCCCGCCGCACCATTCACTCGCTCGACAGCAGCGTCGGTGGAGGCGGGCGAGCCGCCGCCGGCGGGGAGGGATCCACCTACCTCGACCTCATGGCCTCGGACGCCCCGACGCCGCCCGCCGAGCTGGGCCGCGCCGAGGACCTGGCGCGCGTCTCCGCCATCCTCGCTGACCTGCCCCCGCCTTACAAGGAAGTGCTCGTCCTCGCCTACTTCCACGAGTTCGCCTACAAGGACATTGCCGAGATGCTCCACATTCCCCTCGGCACGGTCAAAAGCCGCCTTCATGCCGCGGTCGCATCCTTCGCCAAGGCCTACAAGTCCGCCACCCATGACGAGGGATGATCGCCTCCGATTCCCCGCCGCCCGTTTCGACAGGTGCCCCCATGCCCGATGATTTTCAGCCAGCAAGTTCCCGCGCCGAGGACCCGCCCGCGGTGACGCTGTGCCCAGCCGACGCCGCCGCGCTCGATGCCCTCCTTGCCTGCCTGCCGGCGACGGATCCCACCCGCGAAGCCCGCCTCCGCGCCTGGCTTCAGGCGATGCGCCACGCGCCCGTCAGCACCCCGCGCCCCTCTCTCGTCGCCGACACCCTCGCCGCCATCCGCCGCGACCGCCTGCATCTCCCCTCCATGGCCCCCGCTGACCAGCCGGGTCCACGCGTCTGGCCCTTCCGCTGGAAAGAAGCCGCCGCCATGGCCACCGCCGCGGCGATTCTCCTGGCCGTGCTCATTCCGGGCATCGCCCAAGCACGGCAATCCGCGCGGCGCGTCGCCTGCGCCGGAAACCTCGCCGTCGCCAGCACCGCCTTTGGCGTCTACGCTGCCGCGAACACCGGCCAGCTTCCCGCCCTGGCGCTTCCCGCACAGAGCAACTGGCTCAGCGCCGGTGGCCGCACCAATGCCGACAACCTCCTCCCCCTCGTCGCCGCCGGCTATCTCACGATGGATCGTCTCGCCTGCCCCGGCCGCGGAACCCCGCCCGCCGCCCCGCCCAAAAACGCCAACTCTCTCCCCGACGCCTATCGCGGTTACTCCTACGTCACCCTCTTCGCCGCGCGCCGCCCCACCTGGGATGGCTCCCCCAACACCCTGGTCCTCGCCGACCGCAACCCCCTCTTCGACCCCCGCGCCGCC
>CALCHA010000277.1 GCA_937901265.1 uncultured Phycisphaerales bacterium | reverse complement strand
TTCAAGACGCGGGGGATTGCGCTGGAGGATGCGATCAACATGATTGTGTCGGGGTTCTGCAAGGACGTTTTCAAGGAGCTGCCGATGGAGTTTGCGGTGGAGGCGCAGAAGCTGCTGGGCGTGAGTCTGGAGGGGAGCGTTGGGTAGGCATGCCGAAAAAGATCAGGGAATTGAAGGCGATGTTGTCACAGGCAGGCTGGCAGCTCGTTCAGGGCAGTGGCAAAGGAAGCCACACGAAGTGGATGCATGCGCGGGTGGCGCGGCGAATCACCCTGTCTGGAAAAGACGGCGCGGATGCGAAGCCTTACCAGGAAAAGGATGTGGGTCGCGGAATTCGAGAAGCTGGGAAATGAATGGGAGCGCGTGATGAAAAATGAGCACTACAGCGTGGTGATCCAGTGGTCGGCAGAGGATAGTGCCTACGTGGTGACGCTGCCGGAGTGGGGGGGCTGCCACACGCATGGGGCGACTTATGAAGAGGCGGCACGGAACGCACAGGAAGTGTTGGCGATGCTGGTTGAGGGCGAGGAAGAGGCGGGGCGGCCGTTGCCGCAACCGCACAAGTTCATCTATCCCGGGCCGTCGGGGTTCACCTACCAGTTCCCCGCGCTGTCGCCTGCGGTGACGGGGGCGGCGATGAAGAAGGTTCAGAAAAACGGCGCCGGACGCATGAAAGCGTTTCGGCGGACGCCGGCTTAAACAAGAAACAAGGAAAGAGACATTCATGGCATTGCTTGAAATTAAAAATTTGCATGCGGAAGTGGCCGGCGGCGGGCGGCAGATTTTGAAGGGGGTCGATCTGGTGCTCGACACCGGGGAGATCCACGCAATCATGGGCAAGAACGGTTCGGGCAAAAGCACGCTCTGCCAGGTCCTCGCCGGGCGCGAGGTCTATGAGGTCACGGAGGGCTCGATCCTGTTCAACGGGAAAGACCTGCTCGACATGGCCCCGGAGGAGCGGGCCCGGGAAGGGCTGTTTCTTGGCTTTCAGTACCCCGTGGAGATTCCGGGGGTCTCGACCAGCTATTTTCTCAAGGCGGCGGTCAATGAGATCCGCAAGCATCACGGCGAGAAGGAGCTGGATGCGGTGGCCTTCAACAAACTGGTGCGCGAGAAGATGGACCTCCTCGGGATGGACAAAAGCTTCATGACCCGCGCCATCAACGAAGGCTTTTCCGGCGGCGAGAAAAAACGCAACGAGGTGTTTCAGATGGCCGTGATCAACCCGCTGCTGGCGCTGCTGGATGAGACCGACTCCGGCCTGGACATCGATGCCCTCAAGACCGTGGCGCATGGCGTGAACAAAATTCACCAGTCCAACGCGCAGAAAGCCATTCTGCTGGTGACGCACTACCAGCGGCTCCTCAACTACATCGTCCCCGACCGGGTGCATGTCATGATCGAAGGGCGGATCGTCAAGAGCGGTGGCAAGGAGCTGGCGCTGGAGCTGGAGGAGAAGGGGTATGACTGGGTGGAAGAGGGTGCTGCGGCACGGTAACAACCAGATTTGACAGACACCAGATGAAAGCACGATGCGATGGGTTTTGGAATGATGGGCGTGATGGAACAAACACAGGGATTTATCGGCGAGTTCGAGAGCCAGAACGCCCACAGCGCGGCCTGGGTCAATGCGCTGCGCGCCAAGGGAATGGACGATTTCCGTCGCCTCGGCTTTCCGACGACCAGGCTCGAAGAGTGGCGGGACACCAACGTCAGCGCTATCGCCCGCACGGATTTTGTGCCCGCGGCCGCGGCTGAGGCGGCGGCCGCGCGGGAAATCTTTGAACGCTACAGCTTCCGCAACGAAGCCACGGCCGAGCTGGTGTTCATCAACGGTCGCTACCACGCCGGGCTGAGCCGCCTCTCCAATCTGCCCGCCGGGGTCACCATCGCCACCCTCCGCGAAGCCACCGTGGCGCATGAGCCGCTGGTAAGCGAATACCTTGGACGCCTGGCCAAGACCGGCGAGCATCCTTTCGCGGCGCTCAACACGGCCTACCTCGGCGAGGGGGCATTCGTGCACCTCGCGAAGGGGGCGGCGGCGGCCAAGCCGATTCACCTGCTGTTTCTGACCAGCCTGCCGCACGGGAGCGTCCCGTCGGTGACCCATCCACGGGTGCTTGTCATCGCCGAAGCGGGCAGCGAGTCGTCGCTGGTCGAGACCTATGCCGGCACCAACAACACGACTTACCTGACCAACGCCGTGACGGAGATCGTGCAGGCTCCGACCGCGAAGATTGACCACAACAAGCTGCAGCAGGAGGGGGACCAGGCAGACCACATCGCGCTGATGCAGGTGGTGCTGGCGAGTGAGTCGGCGTTTGTGTCCCACTCGACGAGCCTGGGCAGCCGGCTGACGCGGAACGACCTCCTGGTGTTTCTGGGCGGGGAGCGCGCGGAGGCGACGCTCAATGGGCTGGTGTACGCGACGGGCCAGCAGCACATCGATAACCACACGCTCCTGCACCATGAAAAGGCCCATTGCCCCAGCCACGAGCTGTACAAGCATGTGCTGGCGGATCGCAGCACCGGGGTGTTCAAGGGAAAGATTTTTGTGCAGAAAGATGCGCAGAAGACAGATTCGAAGCAGACCAGCAAGGCCCTTTTGCTGACCAACGAAGCGTTCATGAACTCGCAGCCGGCGCTGGAGATTTATGCCGACGACGTGAAGTGCACGCATGGCTCGACGACCGGGCCAATCGACGAGAACGCGGTGTTTTATCTGATCTCGCGCGGTCTCTCGCTGGGGCAGGCGCGGCACTTGATGACCTATGCGGTTGCGGCGGACATCACGCGCCGTATCAAGGTGACGCCGGTGCGGGCGCGCATCGAGGATTACATGGCAGCGCAGCATGGGCTGCCCCTGGATTTGCGGATCGCAGATTTTGCGGCGCATGATGTGGCGATGCTGTGAGTCGCTGGAGCTCCGATTCAGTGCCAAGCCACGAATCCT
>CALCHA010000276.1 GCA_937901265.1 uncultured Phycisphaerales bacterium | reverse complement strand
ATATCCGGGGCAGGGGGAGCGGGTGGTGGGGAAGGTGGAGATGATCAGCGCGGGAGACTTGCCGCTGGATCGTTATGTTGCCCCGGCGTGCGCGTGGCTCGCGGTGGCGTACGGCGCGGTCGAGATGGCGCTGGCGGCGGTGCGGCGGGTGCGCTCGGTGCGCGAGACGCGCAAGGTCCGGGCGGTTAAAGTGGGCGCGGTGGCAGGGACTAAATAAGGATAGGAAGCGATGACAAATGCGCCCCAGACAGCACCCTCCGGACCGGCAGACACTGTGCGGGAGAAACGCGACCGCCAGGTGGGAGCCATCGAGGCGCTCCTCCTCCTGCTCGTTGGCGCCGGCGCCTTTCATCTCGCGTGGCTCGGGGGCCTGTGGGGCGCGGCCATCGTGGTGTTCCTCTATTGTGCGGCCCGCCTGGGGGCGATGCGCTCGCCGGGTGCTGCCCTCGGAATGGGGCTACTTCTGGGGCTGGCGACCTACCTCCCCGGCGTCTGGGTGCTGACCGGCGGCCTGGGCGTCAAGGCGGCGGTGGTCGCGGCGATCCTGGTGCTGGTCCTTGGCATCTTCGTCTGGATGGGCCATGTGGCGGGCAAAATTCTCCCCGTGGCCGGGGCCCTCGCGGTGCTGCCGGTGGTCTGGACGGGCCTGGAGTATACGCGGTCGGAGCTGGGGCCGACGGCCTTCAGCTGGCTGGCGACGGGGCTGGCCATTCCGGCTGGCGGGGCGCACCATGCGCTGGGTGTGTATGGCGTGGGATTCGTCCTGATGGCAGCGGCAGCGGCGGCCTGCTCGTGGCGCGGGATTAACCGGCTGCTCGGCCTTGTGGTTGCCGTGGGCGTGGGCGTTTGCCTGGGGCTCTGGCCAGCGAGCGCGGTGCCGACAGTGGGGGTGCGGTTTGAAGCAGCGGTGCGGCCGGTCCAGGCGAGCCCTGAAAATGCCGCGACGGGAGCAGCCGCGACGCAGCAAGATCGCCTGTCCCGGATGATGCCGGAGCGTCCCGCCGTGGCGACGCTGAGCTTCTCCAAACCCAAGCCCGCCGAAGTCGAAGGTCTCCTCAGCGCCGCGATGAAGGCACATCCCGAAGCAGGGATCCTGGTCATCAATGACTACGCCATGGATTTGAAAGACAACATCGGGCGCTGGTGTTCCCGAAACAACCGCTACGTGATCACCAGCATTGCCGTCAATCAGAAAGCGGGCGGCGCCCGCATCACGCTGGTGGTGACAGGCCCGAAAGGGACGGTGTACGTTGAGGATCGCCTGGCGCTCAACATGGATCCCGAAGATGAGGGGGCGCTCGAGGTGCCGGTCTTCGAAACCCCATGGGGCAAGATGGGCCTCGTGACGTTTCATGATTTTTCTTATCGTCGGAAGATGGACCCGCTGATCGCCAAGGGTGCGGTGGGACTGCTGGTGGTTGGACGGGACATCGAGCCGTGGGGTGATCAGGGCCGGGAGGCCCGGAGCGGGCTCCTGCAGGTGCGGGCTGCGGAATATGGCGTGCCGGTGTTGCGTTCCATCGGCAGCCCCGCGTCCATGCTGGTTCAGGCCAACGGGGTGGTTGCGGCCTCGGGCGAGACGGTCGCGGGCTTCATGGACATGCCGGTGATGGGGGACGTTCCGCTGGATTCCTTTGGCGCGCCGGTCTGCGCCGTCCTCGCGGGCCTCTGGTTGCTGGTGGAACTTGGGGTCCTTTCGAGCCAGCGGTCCAAGACCGCCAAAGCCGTTAGCGCCGTGCCGCCGACGGTAGCTGTAGGCCCTGCTCCGGCCCCGGCGCCAGGCTCATCGCCCGTCGTCCCGGGCAAGCCGCAAGGCGGTAACGTGACTGACCGGCCACCCGAGAAGCACTGACGGGTCACGGGCGCCGCCACTCACGCGATGCCCGCGGCCTTTCGGAAAGCTTCATCGCTCTCCAGCGCCATGCCGGTGAAATCGACGTTGCGCACCGTGACCCCGGTGAGCGTCAGGTTGATCAGCGACGTCCGGCGGAAGGTGCAGCCGACGAAGTCGCAATCGCTCAGCGTGCAGTTGGAGAAGGTGGTGGCGTCCAGCGAGCTTTCGCGGCCGCTGTCGCGGCGGAACTTCACGTTCTTCCATGCGCCGCCGCTGATGGTTGTCTCCGCAAGGCGGGTCGCGCCGATATGCACCTGCTCCAGCGTCAAATCTTTGATCGTCAGGGAGGCCAGCGACGAGCGCTCCAGCAGGAGCCCGCGCACATGGGCATTTTCCAGCGTCACCGAGGCGACCGCGGCATCGTTGAAACGGGCATCGGTCAAGGTGGCGTTGGTGAGCGTGAGGTCCTTGAGCACCGTGGCCATGAGCGCGCCGGCTTCCCAGGTGGCGCTGTGCAGGGTGACGCGGGTGACTTTGCTGCCATTGAAAACCACGGCCCGCAGGAGTGCGTCGGCGGTGTCGGAACCTTCGAGGGTCACGTGGGAAAGGGAGCTGCCGCTGAACTGGCACTGGGCGATTCGCCCATGCCGCAGCCCGGCGAAGGTGAGCCGACTGGCGTTGAAGCTGTTGTCGCTGAAGGCCGCGTGATCAAGGAGGAGATCGGAGACTTTGGAAACGTTGAGGGTGTTGCCGCGGCAGGTGTAGTCGTTGCCGGAGGGGGTCGCGAGCTTGGAGAGCGTGAGGGTGTTGCCTCCCTCATCGCGGTGAATGCGGGTGAGGATTTCGCTGGACCAGACGGAAGCGGCGCGTCCCACCGTGGCACCGGCGGCGACCGCGGAATCGACGAATCCGCTGATGGCCGCCGATGCCTGCCGCGCCGCGGAGGCTCGCTCTGGACGGGGCGCTTCCCTGGCGTCCGTCCCTGACGGACCCTTCTCCCGCGCCCCGTCCGCGAGCACCGACAGCAATTCAGCGGCCTGCTCCCTGGTGAGCTTGCCCTCTTCCTGCATCTGAAGAATCTGGAGGATTTCGTTTTTCATGGGAGGTCTCCGGCAGTTTTCGCCGCGGCCGCACTCGCGGCCTCGGTCATGGCTTTGATGCGGGCCATTGCCTCATCGAAGGAAATAGCACCGGCTTGAAGGTCGCGCAGGGCGGTGGCGGCGGCGGGGGATGGGGAGGGTGCGGCGGGGGGGCGGG